>NZ_LNCE01000063.1:0-77092 GCF_001445815.1 Janthinobacterium sp. Ant5-2-1
CCAGCGGTTCGATTTCGGCGATTTCGCGCGTGCGCTCCATCGATTGCGTCAGCGAAAACGCTTGCCGTGGCTGGGGCATGATGCGCGCACCATCCATGCCGTCGCGGAAAGCCTTTTCCAGCGCCTCGCGCCCCAGGGGCTTGGCTTGCTGGGCAAAGTCGCCATCGCGGATGGTGCCAAAGCGCGCCTTGACCAGCAACGGTTGCGCACCCGTATAGCTGATGCGGCTCTTGCTGCCGCTGTCGTCGCGCGCGACGGTATAGGCATAGCCCATCTTCTTGCCATCGAGTGCTATCGTGGCCAGGCAGCCACGGATATTTCGTGACGAGGCGTAACCCGCTTCTTTTACGTCGTGCAGGCTTGCTTTGCCCGTGCCTTCCGGCGCCGCCTTGTTGAGCATGCGTGTCATGGTGGTGAGCGTGTCGGTGGAGTCGCACTCGGGCACGGAATTGCCGCTCATCACATACCAGACCATGCCGGCCAGCACCAGCGGCGCGCCGATCAGCCAGGCCAGGCGCGAGCCGGGAAACAAACCGTCGAGGACCACGCCGCGTACCGCCTTTTTATGTTCATCCTGGCGCGCTTGCGCATGCCGGACCACGCGCTTTGCATCGTCGCTGCCGCCGGCCTCGATGCGCTGCACCGTGGTCTTGAACTGCGCGCGCGGCAGCAGCCCCACATGGAGCATCCAGTTCAGCGCTTCGCCCGGCGTGGGCAGCAGAACGTCGCCGGGCAGGTGCGGCAGCGCCTGTTGATAAAGCTCTGGCGTAATGATCGCTTCGTCGCGCAGATGATCGAGCGATTCGCGATTGAGCACCTCCATCACCTGCTGCAAGATCGACAGGCGTAGTGCCAGCTCGTCGCCGCTGAAGTGGCGCGCCACGCTCGACGACAGGCTCGTCACATCCTCGGACGTAACGATCTGGCGCCGGTACAACCACAGCAAGGTGTCGGGTAGCGGCGTACCGATGGCAAGCTGCGGCAAGTCGGGATGCGCCAGCGCCTGCTCGCGCTGGCGGCGCGTGAGCAGCTTCAGCACATGCAGCGCTTCGACGGAAGTATGCGTGGACACGGGGAGATTGCTTGTCATCGGGAGTGGGTTTATCAAAATTCAAGATGATAAATTTTACAATGCAATCACGTTTCCCCGGCGTACTATTGAAGTTGCGCCTGATCCAGTTCTGTCCTGAACTGCGGTGTTACTGACCAGTTCTTGCCATTTTTGCTGCGCTGGAAAGTAAAGTCGCCTTGCTGCAGCACCGAGACGGCCAGCACCTTGCTTGCGGCAGCCGGCGCAAGGTCGTTGCGGGCCAGCAGCAGGCGGCAGGAAACCACGCCAGGCAATACTTCCTTGCATGGTGCCAGCGCTTCAATATCGCCAATTTCACGGTAGTGCTGCGGCGACACCACTGCGTTGAGGTTGACATGGTAGAGCGGCTTGCCGCGCAGTGCATCCATGCCGGCCAGCACCGCCTTCTTCAGCCCATCGCGCCCGATGGGCTGGCCCTGCTGCGCAAAGCCGCCATGCCAGGCGATGTCGGCAAAGCGCGTTTGCACGATGCCCGCATGCGCGTGGTCATACTCCAGGCGGCTTTTGCGGCGGCCTTCCACACGCGAAATGGTCCAGGCGTATTGCAGCGGCTTGCCGTCCTCGATGATGGTGGCCACGCAGCCACGGGTTTTTTGCGACCAGGCATAGCCGGCCTGCTTGACATTGTGCAGGCTGAATTTGCCATCCGTGACCGCGGCCACGGTTTGTCTGGTGTCGCAGCGTGGTATGGCATAACTGCTGAACCAGTACCAAGCCAGGCCGGCAACGAGCAGCGAGGCAAGCGTCAGCCACGCAAGGGGGCTCACCGGGGCATCGTTGTCTGGTGCGGCAAGGCCGGTTGGTATGGTCATGGCGAGGAATGGAGGTGACAATCAAAACGGGCCGGGGCGGATGACTTCCGCGCCGGCCCCGCCGTTTGCCGCAAGCGGCCTGCTTAGTGCTTCAGGCCGCGCCAGCCGATGTCGCGGCGGTACTGCGCGCCGTCGAAATGGATTTTTTCCACGGTTTCATACGCCTGCTTCTGCGCCATCTTGATGCTGTCGCCCAGGCCCACCACGCACAGCACGCGGCCACCGTTGGTGACGAGGCGTTCGCCGTCGATGCGGGTGCCCGCATGGAAGGTGACGGAGTCCGGCGTTTCGGCCGGGATGTCGCCGATCGCCGTGCCCTTGACGGGATCGTCCGGGTAGCCGGCGGCGGCCATCACGACGCCAACGGCCGTGCGGCGGTCCCATTCCAGTTCCACGGCGTCCAAGGTGCCGTTGACGGCGTGTTCCATGACGGTGACCAGGTCGGTCTTCAGGCGCGCCATGATCGGCTGCGTTTCCGGGTCGCCCATGCGGCAGTTGAATTCCAGCGTCTTCGGCGTGCCCTTGTCGTCGATCATCAGGCCCGCGTACAGGAAGCCCGTAAACGTGATGCCATCCTTGGCCATGCCCTGGATGGTCGGCACGATGATCTCGCGCATGACGCGCGCATGCATGGCCGGCGTGACGATCGGCGCCGGCGAATACGCGCCCATGCCGCCCGTGTTCGGGCCCTGGTCGTGGTCCTTCAGGCGTTTATGATCCTGGCTGGTGGCCAGCGGCAGGATGTTCTTGCCGTCGCACATGACGATGAAGCTCGCTTCTTCGCCGGCGAGGAATTCCTCGATGACGATGCGCGCGCCGGCGTCGCCGAACTGGTTATCGGACAGCATCATGTCGACCGCCTGGTGCGCTTCTTCCAGGGTCATGGCAACGACCACGCCCTTGCCGGCGGCCAGGCCATCGGCCTTGATGACGATCGGCGCGCCCATGGCGTCGATGTAGGCATGCGCGGGAGCGACGTCGGAGAACGTCTGGTAGGCGGCCGTCGGGATGCCGTGGCGCTGCATGAAGGCCTTGGCGAAGTCTTTCGACGATTCCAGCTGCGCCGCTTCTTTCGTCGGGCCGAAGATTTTCAGGCCGCGCGAGCGGAACAGGTTGACGATGCCGGCCGCCAGCGGCACTTCCGGGCCGACGACGGTCAGGCCGATGTGTTCCTGCTGAACGAAGTCGGCCAGCAATTGCGGATCGCTGATGTCGAGATTGACCAGGCGCGCATCGCGCGCGGTGCCGCCGTTGCCCGGCGCGACATACACCATCTGTATGCGTTCGGACTGGGCCAGTTTCCAGGCCAGGGCGTGTTCGCGGCCGCCAGAGCCGACTACCAGAATTTTCATAGGGACCGTTCGTTCAATGTGGGTTGCAGGGCGGCGGTGCCGCCCTTGAGTACAGAGTGATTAATTCTCTATTAACGCGTTGGTAAATACTTCCTGGACATCGTCCAGCAGTTCCAGCGCATCGATCAGCTTTTGCATCTTGATGGCGTCGTCGCCCGTGTAGACGGTTTCCGTCGCCGGCTTCATGATGACTTCGGCCACTTCGGCCTTGAAGCCGGCCGCTTCCAGCGCTTCCTTGACGGTGGCGAAATCGTGCACGGGAGTGACCACTTCGAAGCCGCCTTCTTCATCGGCGATGACGTCGTCGGCGCCCGCTTCCAGGGCCGCTTCCATCAGCTTGTCTTCGTCGGTGCCCGGCGCGAACAGCAGCTGGCCGCAGTGCTGGAACATGAAGGCGACGGAGCCTTCGTTGCCCATGTTGCCGCCGTTCTTGTTGAAGGCGTTGCGCACCTCGGCTACCGTACGCACCTTGTTGTCGGTCATGCATTCGACGATGACGGCCGCGCCGCCCACGCCGTAGCCTTCGTAGCGTACTTCTTCGTAGTTGGCGCCATCGACGCCGCCGCTGCCGCGGTTGATCGCGCGCTGGACGTTGTCTTTTGGCATATTGGCGTCAGCCGCCTTGTCGACGGCCAGGCGCAGGCGCGGATTGGTAATGGCGTCGGCGCCGCCCATGCGGGCCGCGACCGTGATTTCCTTGATCAGGCGCGTCCAGATTTTGCCGCGCTTGGCATCGGTGGCAGCCTTTTTATGCTTGATATTGGCCCATTTGCTATGTCCTGCCATGTCGAATCTTCCTTAGACGGGTGTTCAATTGTGGCCGACATTTTAGCATATCGGCCCCCTGGCAAGCGGCATGGCCCCGTCATCAGGATGACACAATCTGTTGCTAAAGTGACGCGCTTTCACCATATCGAGGGCGCGACATCATGGCAAGTCAAATGGACAGGCGGCAATTTCTGAAATTGGGAGGCTTTATCACGGTCTCCGTGGCCACCGTCGGCCTGGCCGCCTGCGGCAGCACCGACTACAGCGATCCCGGCGTGCCGCTGGCCTCGGGCAGCGACTGGAAATTTCCGCAAAGCGTGGCTTCGGGCGACCCGCGCGCCGACAGCGCCATGCTGTGGACGCGCGTCGTGCCCGCCAGTTTCGACGCCGTCGCGCCCGCCGTGGCCGGCAAGTCCGACGTTGCCGTGCGCCTGATCGTCAGCGCCAGCGACAATACGGCCGCCCTGGGCGGCAATACGGCCCTGGCGGGCACGCCCATCGTCGACGCCAAGCTGCCATTGAAAGCCGATTTCGACAATACCCTGCGCCACAAGGTGACGGGCTTGCAGCCTGGCCAGGTGTATTTTTACCAGTTCATCGCCGGCGACGTGCGCTCGAATGTGGGCCGCTTCAAGACGGCGCCTGCCGCCACGGCCGACGTATCGCAACTGCAGTTCGCCTACCTGACGTGCCAGGACTGGAGCATCAACCACTGGGGCGCGCTGTCGCATATCGCCGCCAATGAAAGCCTGGATTTCATCGTCCACCTGGGCGATTACATCTATGAAACGGTGGGCGAGGCGTTCCAGAGCGGCGCCGTGGAAAGCCGCCACGACCAGCTGAAATTGCCGGACGGCACGTATAAAAGCGGCACGTCCGGCGCCAAATACGCGACCACCGTGGCCGATTACCGCTACCTGTACAAGAAATACCGCACCGATGCGCGCCTGCAAGCCGTGCACGAGCGCTTTGCCTTCATCGCCGTCTGGGACGACCATGAATTCACGGACGACGCCTGGCAGGATGCGTCCACCTACGAGGGCATCGTGGCCACCGACGGCAGCGATTTGCACCAGCCGGCCCGCCGCCGCAGCGCCAACCAGGCCTGGTTCGAGTACATGCCGGCCGACGTCACGTTCGACGCCGCCGCGACCACGTTCCAGAACATCCAGATCTACCGCGATTTCCAGTTCGGCAAACTGATGCAGCTGGTGATGACGGACGAGCGCCTGTACCGCGCCGACCATGCGATCGCCGAGTCGACCATCAACCCGGCCACGGGCAAGCCGCTGGGCAGCATCGGCAGTCGCTATCTGGTGCCGCAGGCGCTGTTCGACAGCGTCGAAGGGCAGAAAATGGCGGCCGCCACCAAGGCCGGCGCCGACCCGCTGGCCGCCGTCGGCATGCTGGGCAGCACGCAGCGCGACTGGTGGAAAAGCAAGATGAAGGCGGCTACCTCGACCTGGAAGCTGTGGGGCAATGAAGTGTCCTTGCTGCGCATGGGCTTGAATGGCACGGATGCGATCGCTACCCTGCTGGCGCTGAGCGCCATGAGCAAGGTGGGCCAGGCCATCGCCAGCACCCTGCCGCTGGTAGGTGGCAGCGTGCCATTGGCGTCCGCCATCGTGGCAGCATCGACGGCGGGCGCGGCGCAAAACGTGGCGCAGGCGGCGGCCATGGCCATTGCCGGCGCGGCGGCGAACGCCAGCGCCCAGGGCGCGGCCGCCGTGGGCGCCGGTTTGAGCGCGACCCAGGCCGGCATCACGGTGGCCGCGTACAACAGCGCTTCGCCGGCCGCCGCGGCGCAAGTGATCGCCTTCGGCTGGATCAAGCCCGACGTGCAAGCCAAGGGCGCCGCATCGAGCTTTGTCGCCACTTCGGGCCAGCAGGCGGCGCTGGCGCCGTTCTTTACGCGCTTCCTGCTCAATTGCGACCAGTGGGATGGCTACAACAGCGAGCGCAAGAACCTGATGGCGCACTTGAAAACGAACGCCATCGGCAATGTGGTGGCGCTGACCGGCGATATCCACTCGTTCTTTGCCGGCACCGTCAGCGACGATTTTGACGCAGCGGGCGGCGGCACGCCCGTGATGGTGGACCTGGTGTCGGCTGGCGTCAGCTCGGACTCCTTCTTCAGCTACCTGAAGTCGGCCGCCGGCAGCATGGGTGATATCGGCACCCTCGTCAGCTATCCGCTGGCCATCCCCGTCACGGGCCTGGGCACGGTCAATCTCGACGTCAACCTGCTCGACTACACCATGGGCAAGGCGGCGCCCACCGTCGACAGCCTGCTGGAGCAATTGCGCGTGCAATTGCGCGGCGCCCTGGCCGCCAAGGGCGTGCCGGAAGCGCAACTGGACGCAACGGTCGCTGCCGTGCAGGCTGGCTTGAAAGCGAGCACTGACTTCAGCGCGACCCTGCTGGGCCTGGCGCAGCAATTATCCGGCCTGGGCAACAACCCGTGGATCAAGCATCTGAACACGGATGCGCAGGGCTACACCGTGGTCACTTTGACGCCGGGCAAGCTGGTGGCGCAGTTCAAGCAGGTGAATAAGCTGATCGGCACGGCGGCGCCGGCGAACGTGATTGCGCGGGTGACGACGGCGACCGTGACGGCGGGCGCGGCGGCGGTGGTCGTCTCCTAAATGCCGCACTGGGGTGTTGTCGGGTTACGCCCTTTGGGCTAACCCGACCTACGCCCGACCTACGTCCGACCTGCGCCCAGCCTTTACCAACGGCATGGGCGTTGCAGCCGTCTTTGGCTTTTGCCTTACAATCTGGGCATGAGCTCCAGTTCCCCGCAAGCAACCCCATCTTCGCTTCCCCGTTCCGTCTACCTCGGTGGCCTGGCCATCGCCGTGGGCGGAGCGGTGCTGTTTTCCACCAAGGCCATCGTCGCCAAGCTGCTGTACCGCTACCAGATCGACGCCGTCACCCTGATCGCCTTCAGGATGATTTTCTCGCTGCCCGTGTTCGCCGTCATCGCCTGGTGGAAGATGCGCACGGAGCCGCCGCTATCAAACCGCGACCGCCTGCGCCTCGTCGGGCTGGGCCTCGTCGGTTATTACCTGTCCAGCTATCTGGATTTCCTGGGCCTGCAATACATTTCCGTGGGGCTCGAGCGATTGATCCTGTTCCTCACGCCCACCTTCGTGCTCCTGATTACCACCGTGTACTTCAAGCAGAGCATCAGCCGCCTGCAGTGGCTGGCCTTGCTGACCTCGTACTGCGGCATCGTGCTCGTGTTCGTGCATGACTTGCAGGGCGGCGCCAGCAATGTGGCGCTCGGTTCCACCTTGGTGCTGGGCTCGGCCTGCTCGTATGCCGTGTACCTGCTGGGCTCGGGAGAATTAGTGAAACGCATCGGTTCGATGCGGCTCGTTTCCTACGCGATGTGCGTGGCCAGCTTTGCCTGCATCGCCCAGTTTTTCATTTTGCGCCCCGTCGAACTGCTGATCCAGCCCATGCCCGTGTATGGCTTGTCACTGCTCAATGGCATCTTTTGCACGGTGATGCCCGTCTTCATGACGATGATCGCCGTCGAGCGCATCGGCGCGCCCGTCGCTTCGCAGGCGGGCATGATTGGCCCCGTGTCGACCCTGTTCCTGGGCGCCATGATCCTCGATGAACCGATCACCAACTGGCAACTGGCAGGCACCAGCCTCGTATTGGCCGGTATTTACTTGCTGTCGAAAAAGAAATAATTCCTCCACCTACTGAAAAGTCCTCACCATGAAAACACGCATCGCCCTGATTGCCCACGACAAGAAAAAAGATGACATGATTACCCTGGCGGGCGAATACCTGGATTTTTTGAAGGGCTGCGAACTGTCGGCCACGGGCACCACGGGCGGGCGCCTGATCAATGAACTGGGCCTGGCAGTCGAGCGCAAGCATTCGGGCCCGTTTGGCGGCGACTTGCAGATCGGCTCGCTGTTGGTGGAAGGCTTGATCGATTGCGTGATCTTCCTGCGCGACCCGATGACGCCGCAGCCGCACGAGCCGGACATCAACGCCCTGGTGCGCGCCTGCGACGTACACAACGTGGCATGCGCAACGAATCTGTCGTCGGCGCACCTGGTGCTGTCGCAACTGCAAGCGCGGGCCAGCGCGGCCGCCTGATCCACCTACACGAGGAGATAGCATGAGCGCAACGATTACCACCAAAGCCATCCGCGTACAGCGCACGGGCGGCCCGGAAGTGATGGAGTACGTGGACGTGGAACTGCCGCCGCCCGGTCCCGGCGAGGCGCGCGTCAGGCACGAGGCCATCGGCCTCAATTTCATCGACGTGTATTTCCGCACGGGCCTGTACCCGCAGCCGTTGCCAAACGGCCTCGGCGTCGAAGGCGCGGGCATCGTCGAGGCGGTGGGCGAGGGCGTCACGGAAGTCAAGGTCGGCGACCGGGTGGCGTATGCGGCGCGCATCAATGGCGCGTATGCGCAGCAGCGCAACCTGCCGGCGGCCCTGCTGCTGGTACTGCCCGAGCGCATCGGTTTCGATACGGCGGCCGCCATGATGCTGCAAGGCTTGACGGTGCAATACCTGTTCCACCGCACGGTGGCCCTGAAGGCGGGCGACACCATCCTGTTCCATGCGGCCGCGGGCGGCGTGGGCCTGATCGCCTGCCAGTGGGCGAAGGTACTGGGCGTGAACTTGATCGGCACGGCCGGTTCCGATGAAAAGGTGGCGCTGGCCAAGGCGCATGGCGCGGCCCATGTCATCAACTACAACACGGAAAACTTCGTCGAGCGCGTGCGCGAGATCACGGGCGGCAAGGGCGTCTCCGTCGTCTACGATTCCATCGGCAAGGATACGTTTACGGGCTCGCTCGACTGCCTGGCGCCGCTGGGTATGATGGTCAGCTTCGGCAACGCGTCCGGTCCCGTGCCCGCGTTTACCCTCGGCGAACTGGCCTCGCGCGGCTCGCTGTTCCTCACGCGTCCGGCCCTGTTCAGCTATGCCTCGAACCGCGCCAACCTGGAAGAGATGGCGACCTCGCTGTTCGGCGTCGTCAGCAGCGGCGAAGTGCAGATCGAGATCAACCAGCGCTACAGCCTGGACAATATCGCCCAGGCGCACACGGACCTGGAAGCGCGCAAGACGACGGGCTCGACCATCATCGTGCCATGAGCGGCGGCAGTGACGGCACGCCGAAATTCGGCCGCTTGCTGATCGTGCTGTTGTTGGCCGTGGCCCTGATCGGCGCGCTGACCTTTGCCGCCGAGGCGTATTATTCGTAGGTGAAAAAAAGCCGGCTGGTGCATTGTGGCACCAGCCGGTTTTTTCGTATTGCCACCTGATTATTCCACTTTGACTTCGACCTTGCGCGGGACGCCGCTCTGGCCAGGGAAGTCGGCAAAGGCGCTGGCCACCATGGCCGGCATCACTTGCGACGTGGCGCGCTTGTTGCTGGTCGATTGCACGGTCACGTCGTACAGTTTCTTGCCGTTGCGGTCATTGATCGTGATGCGCAATTCGCGTTCGTATTTATGGCGCACGCTTTCTTCCACGTCCAGCGGGCCATACCAGTAGGGGTTGTAGCCGAAGCGGCCATAGCCAGGCCAGGCGCCGTAGCGGTAGCCATAGCGGCCAGGCCAGTAGCCTGGGCCATACCAGAATGGGTCCGTGGTCTGCAGCACGCGCTCAGGATAGTCGACGGTGGAAAAATTCATTGCCACGCGCAAATTGGCTGCCGCAGGGCCGGAAGCTTCGCCGAAGCCGTGCTTGGCCAGTTCCGCGCGCACCAGGTTCTGGTAGCTACGGTATTCCAGCGTGTCGTTTTCGGCATCTGGTGTTTCAAACGCATACGACTTGTCCTGCAATTGCGCAGGCCATTCGTGGAAAACGGTCACATCGCTGCGTATGGTGGTGGCGCATCCGGTCAGCAACACGGTCAATGCGGCCATCATGATGGTGAGATAACGTTTCATTGCATGACCTCCTGATAGTAGACACAATTCATCGCTTAGTATTATAAGAATAGTTCTATTTGTTTCTATTCATTATTACAGAATGTTACGGAGCATGTCGGCGTGTAAGGGAATCCAACATTCCTGAGCCGAATCGCGACTATCGGGGGCTGGTGTTGGTAAAATAGGCTTTTGCCTCCGCTCCCACCCAAATCCCTATGCGCACAGACAGCCCTCAGACGATTTACCGCAAAGATTACACGCCGCCCAGCTTCCTGGTCGACAGCGTCGAACTTGGTTTCGATCTTGATCCCGCCCGCACAGTGGTGGCGAGCCGGATCCAGATGCGCCACAACCCGGCCAGCACCAGCCGCAGCATTGAATTGCACGGAGAACACATCGAACTGGTGATGGTGCGCCTGAATGGCAAAGTGTTGAAGCCGTCGCAGTACAAACTGACGGCCGGCATGCTGACCATCCCCAAGGCGCCGGACGAGGTGCTGCTCGATATCGAGACCGTGCTGGCGCCGCAGGACAATACGTCGCTGTCGGGTCTGTACGTGTCGAACCATAATTTCTTCACGCAGTGCGAAGCGGAAGGCTTCCGCCGCATCACCTTCTTCCCGGACCGTCCGGACGTGATGGCCAAGTACACGGTCATGCTGCGCGCCGACAAGGAACAATATCCGGTGCTGCTATCGAACGGCAACCTGATCGAAGAGGGCGACCTGGGTGACGGCCGCCATTACGCCAAGTGGGAAGACCCGTTCAAGAAGCCATCCTACCTGTTCGCGCTGGTCGCCGCGCGCCTGGTGTGCCAGGAAGAGCGCTACACCTTGAAGTCTGGCCGCGAAGTGCTGCTGCAAGTGTGGGTGGAAGACGGCAACCTCGATAAGACCGACTACGCCATGCAGTCGCTGAAAAACTCGATCCGCTGGGACGAGGAGCGCTTCGGCCTGGAACTGGACCTGGACCGCTTCATGATCGTCGCCGTGGGCGACTTCAACATGGGCGCCATGGAAAACAAGGGCTTGAACATCTTCAATACCAAGTACGTGCTGGCCAATTCGCGCGTGGCGACCGACGTCGATTACGCGGGCATCGAAGCGGTGGTGGGCCATGAGTACTTCCATAACTGGACCGGCAACCGCGTGACGTGCCGCGATTGGTTCCAGCTGTCGCTGAAGGAAGGCTTGACGGTATTCCGCGACCAGGAATTCTCGGCCGACATGATCGGCACGGACACGGGCCGCGCCGTCACGCGCATCGACCAGGTGCGCACCCTGCGCCAGGCGCAGTTCCCGGAAGACGCTGGCCCGATGGCGCATCCCGTGCGTCCCGACTCTTTTGTCGAGATCAATAATTTTTATACGGTCACGATCTATGAAAAGGGCGCCGAAGTGGTGCGCATGTACCAGACCCTCGTGGGCCGCGACGGTTTCCGCAAGGGCATGGACCTGTATTTTGAACGCCACGATGGCCAGGCCGTGCAGTGCGACGACTTCCGCGCCGCCATGGCGGACGCGAATGGCCGCGATTTCACGCAATTCGAGCGCTGGTACAGCCAGGCCGGCACGCCCATCGTCACCGCTTCCACGCGCTACGATGCGGCCAGCCGGACGTTCGAGCTGACCCTGGCGCAAAGCTGCCCCGCCACGCCGGGCCAGCCGAAAAAACTGCCGTTCCACATTCCCGTCACCGTCGGCTTGCTGGGGGCCGATGGCCGCGACATGCCGCTGCACGTCGATGGCGTGGCAGCTGATGGCGCCACCAGCGCCGTGCTGGAATTGACGCAGGCGTCGCAGACTTTCCGCTTCACGAACGTGATGGAAGCACCCGTGCCGTCGCTGCTGCGCGACTTTTCCGCGCCCGTGGTGCTCGAATATGGCTATACCGACGCCGAGTTGCTGCACCTGTTCCGCCACGACAGCGACCCCGTCAACCGATGGGAAGCGGGCCAGCGCCTGGCCATGGAGCGCCTGCTGAAACTGACTGCCGCCGTCGCCGCCGGCGAGACCCTGGCGCTGGACGACACCTTCATCGCAGCGCAGCGCGCCTTGCTGGCCGATGAAACGCTCGATCCTGCCTTCCGCGAGCTGGCCCTGATCCTGCCGTCGGAAACCATCATCGCCGAGCGCATGGCGCAAGTCGACCCGCAAGCGATCCATGCGGCACGCCAGTTCATGCGCCGCACGATTGCCGCAGCCCTGAAGCAGGAATTGCTGGCGCAATACCACGCCAACCAGACGCCGGGCGAATACAGCCCTGACGCCCTGTCGGCCGGCAAGCGCGCGCTGAAAAACCTGGCCCTGGCCTATCTGCTGATCGCCCCAGGCGCGCAAGAGCTGGACCTGGCGCGGCTGCAGTTCGACAATGCGGGCAACATGACGGACCGCGCCGCGGCGCTGGCGGCGCTGATTCATTCCGGTTCGCAGCCGCATGCGCAGGCGGCCCTGACCAGTTTCTATACCGACTTCGAGAACGAAGCGCTGGTGGTCGACAAGTGGTTCGCCATGCAGGCGGCCGCGCCAACGACCGACGTGCAAGCCGTGCGCCAGCTGATGACGCATCCGGCCTTCACCTTGAAAAATCCGAACCGCGCGCGCAGCCTGATCTTCAATTTCACCAACGGCAATCCATCGCAATTCCACGCGCAAGACGGCAGCGGCTACGCCTTCTGGGCCGAGCAGGTCATCGCGCTCGACGCCCTGAACCCGCAAGTGGCCGCGCGCCTGGCGCGCTCGATGGACCGCTGGCGCCGTTACGTGCCCGCGCTGCAAAGCCCCATGCGCGACGCGCTGGAAAAAGTCGCGGGCCAGGCCAGCTTGTCGAATGACGTGATGGAAGTCGTTTCCAAGGCATTGGCGAATTGATGGCATGTCGGATTACGCCCTGCGGGCTAATCCGACCTACGTATGCAACGAGATTCATTATTTGTAGGTCGGCTTAGCGCTATAGGCGCGTAAGCCGACAGGCACCGAACGAGACGTATTTAAAACACTAACTAAGGGGTTTCATGAAACGCATCAGTCTTACGCAATACCTGGTTGAAGAGCAGCGCTCGAACAACAGCATTCCGGCCGAACTGCGCCTGCTGATCGAAGTCGTCGCGCGCGCCTGCAAGACCATCAGCCACGCCGTCGGCAAGGGTGCCCTCGGTGAAGTGCTGGGTACGGCCGACACGGAAAACGTGCAGGGCGAAGTACAGAAAAAACTCGACATCATCTCCAACGAGATCCTGCTGGAAGCGAACGAATGGGGCGGCCACCTGGCGGCCATGGCGTCGGAAGAGATGGAATCGATCCACCCGATCCCGAACCGCTATCCGAAGGGCGAATACATGCTGTTGTTCGACCCACTCGATGGCTCGTCGAACATCGACGTCAACGTCTCCATCGGCACCATCTTCTCCGTGCTGAAAGCACCGGACGGCATGGGTCAGCCGACGGAACAGGATTTCATGCAGGCGGGCAGCAAGCAAGTGGCGGCCGGCTACGCCGTGTACGGCCCGCAAACCATGCTGGTGCTGACCTTCGGCAATGGCGTGAACTGCTTCACCCTGGACCGCGAGATGGGTTCGTGGGTCCTCACGCAAAGCAATATGCAGATTCCGCCGACGACCAAGGAATTCGCCATCAACATGTCGAACGCGCGTCACTGGCATCCGCCCGTGAAGCGCTATGTCGACGAACTGCTGGCCGGCGACACGGGCCCGCGCGGCACCAATTTCAACATGCGCTGGATCGCCTCGATGGTGGCCGACGTGCACCGCATCCTGAACCGCGGCGGCATCTTCATGTACCCTGCCGACCTGCGCGACACGTCGATGCCGGGCAAGCTGCGCCTGATGTACGAAGCGAACCCGATGGCCTTCATCGTCGAACAAGCGGGCGGCGCGGCCACCGACGGCCAGCAGCGCATCATGGACATCGCCCCGCACAAGCTGCACCAGCGCGTGCCCGTCTTCCTCGGCTCGAAAGACGAAGTGGCCCGCGTCACGGCCTACCACGCTGAGTAAAAAAACGGCACTTTCCCACGATTTTCAGCGGCCCGCAGCCGGGCCGCTAAAAAAATGCAAAAAAGTTCGCGTTGACACTAGCAAATTTTGTGCATTGTTTGTAGAATGTGGGTCTTCGCCGTTGTAGCTCAGTTGGTAGAGCAGCACATTCGTAATGTGAAGGTCGCCAGTTCGATTCCGGCCAACGGCACCAAGTTTCATCAAAAGACCCGCTGACTTGCAAAAGTCAGCGGGTTTTTTGTTTTTGTCATCCTTCCGGCGTCATATCCACTGATCGTTCTCCACCGTGCGCTCGCCCGCGCCGCCGTCGCCCGTGTTGACCACGCCGCGCGGCTCGATCAGCAGCAGCCTCGTTTCGGCAAGGGCGCACGGCTTGTGTTCCACGCCCTTGGGGACCACGGCCATCTGGCCGGCAGTCAGCACGATGGCGTGTCCTTGCGCATAGCCGGGGCCGCGCAGGGCGATGCGCAATTCGCCGTCCAACACGATGAAGGTTTCATCCGTATCGGCATGCCTGTGCCACTGGAATTGACCGAATACCTTGACGACCTTGAACTGGTAGTCGTTCATTTCGGCGATGACGCGCGGCTGCCAGTGCCCGTCGATCAGGTCGATTTTGCCTGCCAGGTCGATGGACTGGCCCTGGCCGCGCGTGGTGGTGGTGTCTGGCATGCTGTACTCCGTTCAAGTGGCGATGCAGTCAGAATACGCAGGCACTTGCTGGCCGTATTGAACGATCGTGGGTGTTTTCAGCGTGTGCTGGCGCCGCCAGCGTAACGCAGCCAGCGGCCGGGCGTGAGTCCATACGTTTTCAGGAAATGCCGCGTCATGTGGCTCTGGTCGGCAAAGCCCGCCGCCATGGCGGCCGAGGCGAGCGTGCTGCCAGCCAGCAGCAGGCGCCGCACCATTTCCAGGCGCCGCATCGTCAGATAGCGGTATGGGCTGGTGCCATAGAAAACGCGAAAGTCGTGCGACAGGCTCCAGCGGTCGCGTCCCGTTGCCGCTTCGAGTTCCGCCAGGGTGACGGCGCGCGCGCAGTGCGCCTGCAGGTAGTCGCGCGCGCGCCGCGCCGCCAGGTAGTCGCCTTTTGGACGCTGCGCCGGCGTGCCTGCCGCCGCCGCCAGCGCATGCGCCAGTTCGGCCAGCGCCTCGCTTTGTTCCAGCGCTTCGAGCGGGTGGCCGTCGTGCGGCAGCAGGGCGCAGGTGGCCGCCGCCAGGCGGGGATCGGTCGACACGCCGCCTTCGATGAAGGGCAAGGCGCGTCCGCCCAGCACGTCCTGGAACAGCGCCGGTTCGATATACAGCATGCGGTAACGGAAGCCGGCCTCGGTACCGGCCTGGCCATCGTGGGCCTCGTCGGGATGCAGGATCATGGTATTGCCAGGCAGGCTGTCGCGCTGGCCGCGGCGGTAGCTGAAACGCTGCACGCCCGCCAGCGTGCGGCCGATGGCGTAGGTATCGTGGCGGTGCATGGCATAGGCCTTGCCCTGGAACCACGCCTCGATGCGTTCGATTCCCTGTACCGGTTCGGCGCACTTGACCCAATCGCCAAGCGCCGGTGCTGATGCTCGCTTCATGGTGTCTGTTCGCAGATGCCTGCCCTGGTTGCGGAACGCAGACTGTACTCGCCGCGCGCAGGGCTGTCCACGAAAACCGTGCCTCAGAAGTTGTGCTTCAGAAGTTGTGTTTGATGCCCAGCGCCACGCCCGACAGGGTGGCGCCCGTCGTTTCCCCATCGCGTCCCAGGCTGTTGATGGCAAAGTCGGCGATGCCGTTGCGGCCGTTGGCCAGCCGCGTGTAGTAGGCATACAGGCTGCTGCGTTTCGACAGCTGGTAGTCGTAGCCGATGGTGGCATGGGTGGCGCCCGTACCCGCTCCCGCATGCACGGTGCCGATGGTTTCCAGCGTGCTGCCGGTGGCGCTTTGCGCGTGGGCCAGGCCGACACGCAAGCCGTGGCGGCCGAACTGGCGCGTGGCGGAGACATAGGCCGTGCGGCGGCGCAGCTCGCCCGTCGCCGTGGCATAGCGCAGGCTTTCCACTGCCCCCGCCAACTGCGTGGCGCTGTCAACGCGCCACGCGATGGCCAGCTTGCTGCCACGGTCGGACAGTCCGCGTCCCTGGTAATCGCGGTGCTCTTCCTGCGCCAGGCTGGCGTACAGGGCGCCGCCGTCGTAGAGCAGGGCGGCCGACGTCAGTGACGGATGTGCACCGCTGGCCGGCCGTTCTTCCGCCATGCCGCGCGCCACGCGCAGCGACCAGCCCTGCCACTGCGGCGTCCAGTAATGCACGCTGTTCTGCTGGCGCCGGTCGAACGAGTACGCGTTGCTGGTATTGTTTTCGGTGGCGCCCGCACCGTTGCCCATCAGGCTCATGTAGCCGGCCGTGGTGGGGTAGAACGGGTCGAGCGCGGAGGTGGCGCTGTTGTAGGGCAGGGTCCAGTTGCCGGCAAACAGCGTGCCCCACGGCCCGGCAATGCCGACGCGCGTGTCGCGCGCGGCGATGGAACCCGCTCCCGTGTCGGGCGACAGGGTGCCCTCGACCTGGAACAGCGCCTGCCAGCCGCCGCCCAGGTCTTCGCTGCCGCGAACACCGAGTACCGAGCGGTTGTTGGAGACGCGCCGCACGCTGTCGCCGCTGCCGGAAGTGTGCAGCGCTTCGAGCGCCACGTTCAGGCGGCCGTACAGCTGTACATTTTCCTGTGCCGCGGCGGGCAGGGCCGCCGCCAGTGCCAGGGCACCGGCAGCGCATGAAAACACGCGCGTCATACGCACCTCAGAACGCAAAGCAGCTGCATCCCAGCGCGCCCCAGAAGCCGGAGTGGCTGGAAACGGGCACGGAACTCTTGCGCGCCACGTCGTGGGCGTGGGCGTGCACACCGCAGGCGCCCTGGCACTGGTGCTGCTGCATGACGCTGGTCTTTTGCGGCGGCGCAGAGCGGTAGTGGCCGGCCACGTTTTTCACGGGCGACCAATCGGGCAGCACGGGAATCGGAGGCGGCGCCAGCTTGGTAAATTCCGCCTGGCCGTAGACGATCTTGCCGCCGACGATGGTGAGCACGGATTCGATGGACTTGATCGCTTCTTCATCGATGCTGAAAAAGTCCGCGCTCAGCACGGCCAGGTCGGCCAGCATGCCTTCCTGGATGCGGCCCTTCTTGCCCTGCTCGCTGGAGAACCAGGCGCTGCCCGCCGTCCACAGTTCCAGCGCCGTATCGCGCGACAAACGGCTGCCTGCGTCGTAGAGGCGCAAGCCGCCCACGGTGCGGCCAGACACCAGCCAGTACAGCGCCGTCCACGGGTTGTAGCTGGCGACCCGGGTGGCATCCGTGCCGCCGCCCACGGGCACGCCCGAGGCAAGCATGCGCGCGATGGGCGGCGTGGCCTTGGCCGCTTCCGCGCCGTAGCGGTCGACAAAGTATTCGCCCTGGAAGGCCATGCGGTGCTGGATGGCGATGCCGCCGCCCAGCGCCTTGACCCGGTCGATGTTTTTCGGCGTGATGGTTTCGCAGTGGTCGAACATCCAGTGCAGGCCGTCGAACGGGATATCGCGGTTGACCTTTTCAAACACCGTCAGCATGCGCTCGATTGATTCATCGTAGGTGGCGTGCAGGCGGAACGGCCAGCGTTTCGACACCAGGTGACGCACGACTTTTTCCAGTTCGTCATCCATGCCGGGCGCCAGGTCCGGGCGCGGCTCGAGGAAATCCTCGAAGTCGGCGGCGGAAAACACGAGCATTTCGCCGGCGCCGTTGTGGCGGTAGTAATCGTCGCCCTGGCCCGGCGTCACCATCTCCGTCCATTTCTCAAAATCTTCCAGTTCGCGGCCCTTGTTTTGCGTGAACAGGTTGTAGGCAATGCGGATCGTCAGCTGCTCTTTTTGCGCCAGTTCCTCGACCACCGCGTAGTCTTCCGGATAATTCTGGAAGCCGCCGCCCGCGTCGATGGCGCTGGTCAGGCCCAGGCGGTTCAGTTCGCGCATGAATTGGCGCGTGGAATTGACTTGCAATTCGCGCGGCAGGGTTGGACCTTTGGCCAGGGTCGCATATAAAATCATGGCGTTCGGACGGGCGATCAGCATGCCGGTCGGATTGCCGGCCGCGTCGCGCACGATTTCGCCGCCGGGCGGGTTCGGCGTATTCTTGTCGTAGCCGACCACGCGCAGGGCGGCGCGGTTCAGCAGGGCGCGGTCGTACAGGTGCAGGATGAAGACGGGAGTGTCGGGCGCGGCCGCATTGATCTCGTCCAGGGTCGGCATGCGTTTTTCCGCGAACTGGAATTCGTTCCAGCCGCCCACGACGCGCACCCACTGCGGGTTCGGCGTGCGCAAGGCTTGTTCCTTGAGCATGCGCAGGGCGTCCGCCAGCGATGGCACGCCTTCCCAGCGCAATTCCAGGTTGTAGTTCAAGCCGCCGCGGATCAGGTGCAGGTGCGAGTCGTTCAGGCCGGGAATCACCGTGCGGCCACCGAGGTCGATCACGCGGCTGTCGGGCGTGCGGTGGCGCATGACGTCATCGGCATCGCCCACGGCGAGGAATTTGCCGTCGGCGATGGCCACCGCGCTCGCTTGCGGGCAGCTTTTGTCGACGGTATGGAAGCAGCCATTGAGCAGTATCAAGGGTGCGGCGGCGGGGAGGGTATGTTCTGGCATGGTGCTGCTCCATGGTTGCGGTGCGGGGAGGGCCGGCGTGCGCGGCGCGAAAGTCACGTCGGCCAGTGTAGCGGACGTTCCAGGCTTGAACACGGGCCAAAAGATCAGGTGAAGCGTGGCGCACTGGCCGAATGGCGGGGGCGGCGGCCGGCCGCATGGCTTACCATGCAGGCAGTGGCGCCGGGGCGCTTCCCTGGCGCGTTTTTTGTTTTTTTAGTGCATTGCACGGTATCAGGAGTCATTCGATGGATCAGCCACCACACAGCCGCTTGTTCGGCACCAGCCTGGGATTTTTAGCCGGGTATGTCGATACCCTGGGTTTTATTGCCCTCTTTGGCCTGTTTACGGCCCATGTCACGGGCAACTTCGTGCTGATCGGCGCCGCCCTGGCGGATGCATCGCGCGTGTCCATCCTGTTGAAGTTTCTCGCTTTTCCCGCCTTTATCGCCGGCGTCGCCGTCACGCGCCTGATGGTGCTGGCCGTCGAGCGCCGCGCCGGCCCGTCGCTGACCCTGGCCATGCTGCTGCAGTGGGCCTTGCTGGCCGGCTTCATGGTGTTTGGCATCCTGGCCGAACCGATCGGCAAGGACGTCAGTTCCATGGCCATGGCGGCGGGCTTGCTGGGCACGGCCGCCATGGGCGTGCACAGCGCCACCAGCCGGCTGCTGCTGGCGCACCTGGCGCCCACCTCCATGATGACGGGGAACGTGACGCAGATCGTCATCGACACCGTCGACGTGCTGCGCGGCGCGGCCGATGCCGCCACCCATGCGCGCTGCGGCAAGTTCTTCTGGCCGCTGGCAGCCTTCGCCCTGGGCGCCATCGCCGCCGCCTTTGCCTACCTGGCCTTCGGCTTCGTGGCCCTGGCCGTGCCCCTGTTGCTGCTCGCCGGCCTGATCATCGTGCAGCACCGCAGCGGCCGGGCGGCCGTGCCTGCCGCCTGACCCGCCATGCGCCTGCCCGTCCTGGCCGCGTTGTGCTGCCTGCTGCTGTTGTTCAGCCCTCCCGGGCTGGCCATCGATGCGGCGCGTGGCCTCCACCAGTTGCAGCACACCAGCTGGACGGCCAGGGATGGTGCGCCGGACGATATCAGCGTCATCGCCCAGGGCGGCGACGGCTTCCTGTGGCTGGGCACCCATTCGGGCCTGGTGCGCTTTGACGGCCTGCGTTTCGAGCCCTTGCGCGCGCGCCAGGGCGCGTTTCCCGATACGGTGACCCTGGCCCTCAAGCGTGCGGCCGACGGCGGCATGTGGGTGGGCTGGCAAGTGGGCGGCATCAGCCATGTCAAGGATGGCGTGGTGCGCAATTACGGCGAGGCGCAGGGCGTGCGGCCCGGTTCCGTCTGGGGTTTCGCCATCGACGCCACGGGCGCCGTGTGGGCCGCCGGCGTGGCCGGGGTGTCGCGCTTCGACGGCCGGCGCTGGCAGGCGATGGGTCCGGCGCAGGGCTACACGGCGCAAAAGGCCTCGGCCGTGTTCGCGGACAGGGACGGCAGGCTGGGCGTGTTCAGCGAACAGGGCCTGTTCCTCTGGCAGCCGGGCCAGGCGCGCTTCGCGCCGCCCGTGGGCCGCCTCGACTTGCGCGCGCCGCCGCAGCAGGGACCGGACGGCCGCCTGTATCTGCTGGAGCTGCGCGGCATCCGCATCATCGACTCGCTCGAGCGCTACGACCAGCTCGACCACCGCTGGATCTACCGCGATACGAGCGGCACCAGTGGCAGCATGCTGGTCGACCGCCAGGGCACCCTGTGGTTCGACAGCCAGTTCGGCCTGCACCGCACGCGCAGCGCCGGCGCGCTGGGGCCGCAGCAGCTGGGCATCAGCGCCGACACGGAATCGTTCCTGCCCCGCGACGGCTTGAGCAATGTACTGATCGGTTCCCTGTGCGACGACAACGAAGGCAATGTCTGGGTTGCCACGTATGCGGGCCTGGACCGCTTTCGCCAGGCCGCGCCCGTGATCCTCAGCGCGCGCGCGGGACCCGAGGCGCCGGAGGTTTTCCGCGCGCAGCAGCTGTCGCCCGGCACCGGCGGGCGCATGTGGCTGGCGCGCGAAGGCGATGCGCCGCTGATGCTGGCGGCGCCCGACGGCAAGGTGCTGCGCGCACCCGCGCTGGGGCCGATCACGGCCATCATGGCGGCACCGCGCGGCATCCGCGTCGGCGCCCGTGCCGGCTTGCTGCGGCTCGATGGCGACGATGGCCGCGTGCTCGAGACCATCGCCTATCCGCCGGAAGCGGCTGCGTTGAAACGGGTGCGCATGGTAGTGAACGCGCCCGACGGCAGCCTGTGGGCGATTTTCAGCGGCGCCGGCGTATTCCAGTACGCGGACGGCGCATGGCGGCGCGAACCGGCCTTGCCCGAGGGCGGGCGCAAGGTGCCGCTGGCGCTGCTGGCCGATGCGGCCGGCCGCCTGTGGCTGTCCTATCCGGACGGCAGCGTGGTCGTGCTGGACGGCGGGCGCCTGGACAGCTACGGTCCCGCACAGGGGCTGGACCTGGGCAAGGTGCCCGCGCTGCTGGAGACGGGCGGCCAGCTGCTGGCGGGCGGCCAGCAGGGGCTGGCGCTGTGGCGCGATGGCCGCTTCGTATCGCTGCGCGCGGCGTCGCCCGGCGTTTTCGACGGCGTGGTCGGCATGTTGCGTGCGCGCGACGGCAGCCTGTGGCTCAATACGGGCAATGGCGCCGTGCACGTGGCCGCGGCCGAGGTGGCGCAGGCCCTGCGCGACCAATCGCACCCCATGCAGGCGCGCTGGTACGATGGCGCCGATGGCTTGAACGGCAAAATGAGCTTGCTGCATAACGAATCGATTGCCGAAGCGGACGATGGCAGGATCTGGTTTTCGCGCCAGAGCGTGACCTTCTGGATCGACCCGCGCCAGCCGTCACCGCCGCTGCCGGCGCCGCAGGCCGAGATCGCTGCACTGATGGTCGATGGCGAAAATATCGCCGCCGCCGATTATGAGCGCCTGCCGGCCGGCACGCGCGACGTGCAGTTCGCCTACAACGCCAGCAGCCTGGGCGCGCCGGCCCGCCTGCGCTTCCGTTACCGGCTGGAAGGCTATGACAGGGACTGGCAGAATGCGGACGAACGGCGCCAGGCGCAATACACGGGGCTGGGGCCGGGCGCCTACCGTTTTCAGGTGATGGCCATCAATGGCGACGGTGTGGCCAGCGCGGTGGCGCAACTGCCATTCCGCGTGCTGCCCGCCTTTTACCAGACCTGGTGGTTCCGCAGCCTGTGCGCGGCGGCGCTGCTGGCGGCCGCGTATGGCGCCTACCGCTGGCGGCTGCGCGAGCACGCCGCGCGCCTGCAGACGAGGATGGAGGCGCAGCAGGCCGAACGCGAACGCATCGCGCGCGAACTGCACGATACCCTGCTGCAGGGCACGCAGGCGATGATCCTGCACTTTCACAATGCCAGCATGGCCATCGCCGAGGACGATCCCGCGCGCGCCGCGATGCTGCGCGCGCTCGACGACGCCGACCGCATGTTGGGCGAGGGGCGCGACCACGTGCACGACTTGCGCGCCGGCGACGATGCCGGCGCCCGCTGGAGCGCCATCCTGCAGCGCGAAGGCGAACGGCTGGCGGCGCAGCACGGCATCGTGTTCCGCTACGCGGAGGAAGGCGAGGCGCGCATGCTGCATGCGCGCGCCGCGCACGAGATCTACCGCATCGCCAGCGAAGCGCTGCGCAATGCCTTCCGGCATGCGCGCGCGCAGGTGGTCGAGGTGGCGGTGCGCTATGCGTGCGGCGGCATCGAAGTGCTCGTGCGCGACGATGGACAGGGCTTGCCTCCGGTGGTGGCGGCGAACGGGCAGATTCCCGGACACTGGGGCATGCCGGGCATGCGCGAGCGCGCCGCGAAACTCGGTGCGCGCCTGTCCGTGGGCGGGCGCGACGGCGGCGGCACGCAGTGGCACCTGCGGGTGCCGGCGCGGCGCGCCTGGCCAGTGGCGCAAGGCCCGCTGCGCCGCTGGTGGCAGCGCTGGCGCCGCTCAGGCGTCGAGGATGCCGCGCCTTAGCGCGATGGTGACGGCGTGGGTGCGGTCCCTCGCGCCCAGCTTGGCCAGGATGGTGCTCATGTGCGCCTTGACGGTTTCTTCCTTGATCTGCAGCAGGGCGCCCGTTTCGCGGTTGGAATTGCCTTGCGCGACCTGCTTGAGCACGTCCAGTTCGCGGTTCGACAGCACGTCGCTGCACGCATACAGCGCCAGTTCCGCTTCGATCTCGGGCGTGATGTGGCGCCGCCCCGCGTGCACGTTCTGTATCGCCGCCAGCAATTCGTGGCGCAGCGCGCTTTTCAGCACATAGCCGCAGGCGCCTGCGCGGATGGCGCGCAGCACTTGCGTGTCGCCCTTGTAGGTGGTCAGCACGATGATGCGCGCCTGCGGATGGCGCGCGCGGATGGCGCCGATGGCGTCAAGGCCGCTCATGACCGGCATCTGCAAATCCATCAGCGTGACATCGGGCAGCAGCGCGTCAAATTGCTGCACCGCCTGCTGGCCATCGATGGCCTGGCCCACCAGCAGCACGCCGGGAAAGGCGCGCAGCAGGGCCGCGATGCCGTCGAGCAGCAACTGGTGGTCGTCGGCAATGAGGACGCGTATCGGTGCCATATCGCTGCGCATGATGTTGTCTGGCAAAGAGGAGTTAGCGATCAAGAGTCGTCGGAGCATGGTGAGCAAAAGGTATTTTACCGCAGCGCCTGCCCTCCTGCAGGAGGTATTTCCCATAGGTAACCAGCATGCCAGCCTATATTTAGATAGTGGTGCGGGCGCGGCGCCAGGCATACGATGCACGGCAGTACCCACTCAACCCTTTTTTCATGGATGACATCATGACCAATCCGAAACTGGAAGTCCTTACCCCCGACAATTGCCAGATCATCTTCATCGACCAGCAGCCGCAAATGGCGTTCGGCGTGCAGTCGATGGACCGCCAGGCGCTGAAAAACAATACCGTGGGCCTGGCCAAGGCCGCCAAGGTGTTCAACATCCCCACCATCATTACCACGGTGGAAACGGAAAGCTTCTCCGGCCACACCTATCCGGAACTGCTCGACGTCTTCCCGGGCAAGGATATCCTCGAGCGCAGCTCGATGAATTCGTGGGATGACCAGAAGGTGCGCGATGCGCTGGCCGCCAACGGCAAGAAGAAAGTCGTCGTGTCGGGCCTGTGGACGGAAGTGTGCAACAACAGTTTCGCCCTGTGCGCGATGCTCGAAGGCGACTATGAGATCTACATGGTGGCCGATGCTTCCGGCGGCACGTCGAAGGAAGCGCACGACTACGCCATGCAGCGCATGATCCAGGCCGGCGTGGTGCCGGTGACGTGGCAGCAAGTGCTGCTGGAATGGCAGCGCGACTGGGCGCACAAGGCAACCTATGACGCCGTCATGGCCATCGTGCGCGAACATTCGGGCGCCTACGGCATGGGCGTCGACTACGCCTACACGATGGTGCACAAGGCGCCGCAGCGCATCCATGGCGAACATACGACCCTGGCGCCGGTGCCGGCCAAGTAATCGCCAAGCGGCTATGCCATGCGCCGCGCGCCTGACCGCGCGCGGCGTTTTTTTTATCGAAAGGAATGCGCCATGAAGTTATATGTGATTTCGCTGGCCGTGGGCTTGCTCGTTGGCATCATCTACGCCGTCTTGCAGGTGCGCTCGCCGGCGCCGCCCGCGATAGCTCTGATCGGCCTGCTGGGCATGCTGATCGGCGAACAGATCGTCCCCAGCGTCAAGCGCCTGATGGCGGGCGAAGCCGTGACGGTGTCGTGGCTGCGCAGCGAATGCGTGCCGAAGATCAGTGGCGTGGAAGCCAAGCCAACGCTGGCCAAGGCCGAGCCGCAGCAGAAGGACGACAGCGCTGCCTGATATCCGTGGCCTTAAAACGCGCCCAGCAAGCCGCGCCGGGCGGCCACCGTGGCCGCCTCGGTGCGGCTTGATACGTTGAGCTTGGTCAAAATATTATTCACGTGGAATTTGACGGTGCCCACCTCGATGCCGGCGCTGCGCGCGATCATCTTGTTGCTCTTGCCCGCGGACAGGTGCAGCAGGATGTCGTGCTCGCGTTTCGACAGGCGGTTTGCCTCGATGCGGCCGGCCTGCTGCGCGGCCAGTTCCGGCGGCAGGTATTGCCTGCCGGCCGCCACTTGGCGGATGCACTGCGTCAGTTGCAGGAAGCCGGAATCCTTCAGCAGGTAGCCGCGCGCGCCGGCGCGCAAGGCCCGGTGCACGCTGTCCTCGCCCTGGTAGCTGGTGAGGATGACGATCTTCGCTTGTGCGTCGTCCGCGCAGATGCGCTCGATCGCCTCGATGCCATGCATTTCCGGCATGTTCAAATCCATCAGCACCACGTCGGGCCGCAGCTCCCGGTACAGCTCCACGGCGGCGAGGCCCGTGCCGGCCTGGCCCAGCAGGCGCAGTCCAGGCAGTGATGCGATCAGCGAGGCCAGGCCGGCCAGGATCAGCGGGTGGTCGTCGGCGATCAAGAGGGTAATCGGTGCATCGGCCGGGGGCGTGGTCATGTCCATGGTTGTCTTCATTGAGCTGGCAGGGTGAAGTGGAAGACGCTGCCGTGGGGCGCGCCGGGCGCATGCCACAGGCGGCCGCCATGCGCGTCGAGGATGCGGCGGCAGATGGCCAAGCCCATGCCCATGCCGTCCGGCTTGCTGGAATACAGGGCGTCGTACAGGCGGTCCGCCGCCTGCGGCGCGATGCCGGCGCCATTGTCGGCGATGCTGAAATGCTGCACGCCCCCATCGAGGCGCGAGGACAGCAGCACCGTGCGCGGCCGGCCGCTCGTGCCCTGCAAGGCTTCGATGGCGTTCATCAGCAGGTTCAGGAGGACTTGCCGGAACTGCACCGGGTCGGCGTGCAGCAGCGGGCGGCCAGGTGCCAGTTGCGTTTCCAGGTGGATGGCGTGGCGTTGCAGCGGTGCGCGCAGCAGCGGCAGCAAGTCCTGCACGGCGTCGTCGGCCACAAAATGAGCGTGGCTGCCCGGCGAATTGCAGGCCAGGCCATGCACGCTGCGCAGCACGGCGTTGGCATGGCTGCCGGCGCTGGCGACCAGGGCCAGTGCCGCGCGTACTTCGTCGAGGCGGGGCGGATCATGATCGAGCCAGCGCATGGCGGCATCGGCATTGAGCGCGATGGCCGCCAGCGGCTGGCGCACCTCGTGCGCGACCGATGCGGCAAATTCGCCCATGCCGCCCATGCTGCCCGTGCGCTGCGCGTGCGCCAGGCCGGCGTCCTGCGTCTGAGGGAAATAATGCATGCTGGCCATCGCCGTGCTCCTGTCGCTGTCGCGGCGGATGCCGCATTGCAGCAAGTATGCACGCGCCGTCAGGCAAGGCAGTTATACGAATGGGGGAGGCGGGCGGTTTTTTTACGCGGCGGGGGCGATAAACACCGCCGGGCGGGCCGGCGGTGCGTAAAGCGAAGAACGGATCAGGACTTGATAAAGGCCAGCAAGTCTTCGTTCAGGCGATCCTTGTGGGTAGCCGGCAAGCCGTGCGGCGCGCCTTCATAGATGACCAGCTTGGCGTTCTTGATGAGCTTGGCCGCAGCCTTGCCGGACGCGTCGAGCGGCACGATCTGGTCGTCGCCGCCATGCACGACCAGGGTCGGCACGGAGATTTTCTTCAGGTCGGCCGTGAAGTCCGTCTCGGAAAACTGCTTGATGCAATCGTAGGCGTTCTTGATGCCGCACTGCATGCCCTGCAGCCAGAAGGTGTCGCGCATGCCTTGCGAGACCTTGTTGCCGGGACGGTTGGCGCCGAAGAACGGCACGGTCAGGTCCTTGAAAAATTGCGAACGGTCGGCCAGCACGCCGGCGCGGATGCCGTCAAACACGGACATCGGCAGGCCGCCCGGATTGGTGTCCGACTTGACCATCTGCGGCGGCACGGCGCCTACCAGCACGGCCTTGGCCACGCGTTTTTCGCCATGGCGGCCGATGTAGCGCGCCACTTCGCCGCCGCCCGTCGAATGGCCGACCAGGGTCGCGCCCTTGATGTCGAGCGCGTCGAGCAGGGTGGCCAGGTCGTCGGCGTAGGTATCCATGTCATTGCCCTGCCATGGCTGGCTGGACAGGCCGTGGCCGCGGCGGTCGTGCGCGATCACGCGGTAGCCGTGGCTTGCCAAGAACATCATCTGGTCTTCCCAGGCGTCGCCCTGCAATGGCCAGCCGTGGCTGAAGACGACGGGCGTGCCCGTGCCCCAGTCCTTGAAGTGGATGACGGTGCCGTCCTTGACGGTAATGCTGTTGACGGTGAGCTTGCCCGGCGCGTTGGCGGCGGCAGCGGCAGGCTTGGCGGCGGCGCTGGCGCCACCGGCGGCCAGCAGGCCCGCACCGGCGGCGACACCGGCGACGCTGACGAGCAGCTTGCGGCGGGAAGTGACTTCTTCGGCTTCGATTTTCTTCGACATGATGCAATTCCTTCGGGGATGGGGGAGGGAGGCCGGTTACGGCCTGGACCAGTGATGGCATCGGCCAGTCTAGGCTTTCGCGCGCGCCGGCGCCTCTGCCAAAAGACCAGTCGCGCCCACGTGTCCGCCTGCCTATGATGGCTGGCAGCGGCGCGCCGCGCCGACTGGCTTTCCCACTGGAGCGATCATGAAGAAAAACTGGATGGCGGCGCTGGCCGGCCCCTTTTTACCCGATGCCGGCTTGCTGTTTGCGCGCGTGACGGGCGCGCTGCTGGTGCTGCACGTGCACGGCTTGCCCAAGCTGCTGCACTTTTCCGAGGAATTGGTGCACATCGACGACCCGCTGCACCTGGGCCGCGCCGTCACCCTGTACTGCGCCCTGTTCGCGGAAATCCTCTGCCCGCTGCTGGTCGCCGCCGGCTTGCTGACGCGCCTGGCCTGTTTGCCCTTGCTGTTCCTGCTGGGCGTGTCGATGCTGCTCGTGCACCCGGACTGGAGCATCGCCGACGGCCAGTTCGGCTGGCTGCTGATCATCGTCTTTGGCACGATCGCCATCAGCGGCGCGGGACGCTATTCGCTCGATGCGCGGTTGCAGGCGTAAGCGGTGATGTCAACGATGTGTCGGATTACGCTCCGCTAACCCGACCTACGCCTAAATAACACCATTTCACCCCGATCCCCGTCCGCCCCACCAGGCCGGCGGGGATTGTTATTTCTGACAGGCATTTAAGTCTGTGCCTCAAGGTGTGGCAGCGCACGGTGGCGCGGGGCGGACGCAGTTAAGGTAGTGCCAACAGCTTGCTGCTGATCCTTGTTTGATATGGCTCAGCCCGGCAGCGTTTAGCCGCTTCTTTTTCCCCGAAGCGAGGAGAATCATGATTCGGTCACGGCATCGAGCATGGTTGAAATTATTCACTGTTAAAGGAAACCATCATGAACGCGATTGAAAAAACCAGCTCCGATATGAACGGCACCGCCCAGGATACCCGCCAGGATTTGCACCGCACCATCGACAAGGTGGCAAGCCAGGCCCAGCCCCTGGCCGACAAGGTGGCCACGCGCGCCCATGACGGCGTGGACCAGGTGGGCGACCGCATCGGCCAGGTCAGCGATACCGTCAACAAGGCTTCCGAAACGCTGATGGCGCGTGGCAAGCAATTGGGCGCCGCCTGCCAGCGCGCCGGCGAAACGGGCCGCGACTATGTGCGCGAACGCCCGGCCGTGTCCCTGCTGATCGCGGCAGCGGCTGGTTATGGCCTGTCGAAACTGCTGGGTTCGCGTAAATAAGTTCTGCGCCTTCCTGGAAGTATTTGTCGTGGGCGCTGTTCCCTTCGCCGTCATGGCGGGGCGGGCCGGCGCCCACGCGCATAAGGTGCAAGGTACAAAGTAGTAGCAAGCAGTAAAGGAGAGTGATGATGCGCTCCATTTTGTTGTGGTTGATCGGCATACCTATTCCCATCATTATTTTGATTGCCCTGTTCGTGCGCTGAATGAGGGAGTTGTAGCGTTACTTCCCGGGGCAAACTACTCACAGGAGACGTAATGGCTACCAACAAGAAAACGCCGTCCACGGACGGTGCAGGTTCCGTATTGAGCAGCATGTCCGGCCCATCCGACAGCAATGCGCCGCACAGCCTGGGCGCGGACAAGGACGTGACCCGCGCGCTGCTGCAAAAGACGGCCGCCGGCCAGCAGCTGGCCGCCGCCATGGCCGTCAATCCCAAGGAAGAAGGCCAGTATGGCGATGCCGCGCGCACGCCGGTCGAAGGCGTGCATGTGGCAGCCGGCGAACCGCTGGCCACGGCCAGCACCACGGGCGAAACGACCGCGTCGCCGAAGACGGGCGATGGCCAGCCGGCGCTGGGCGAAAATGCGCGCAACGCCTCGCTCGATGGCGCCCGCAGCGACGACAGCGGCTGCGTGCTGACGACCAACCAGGGCGTGCCCGTGGGCGACAACCAGAATTCGCTGAAGGCGGGCTTGCGCGGCCCCACCCTGATGGAAGATTTCATCCTGCGTGAAAAGCTCACGCATTTCGACCATGAGCGCATCCCCGAACGGGTCGTGCATGCGCGCGGTTCGGCCGCCCATGGCTACTTCGAATGCTACAAGGAACAAAGCAAGCTGACGCGCGCCGCGCCGTTCGCCAGGGCGGGCAAGCGCACGCCCGTCTTCGTGCGCTTTTCCACGGTAGCCGGCGAACGCGGTTCCACCGATACGGCGCGCGACGTGCGCGGCTTTGCCGTGAAGTTTTATACGGACGAGGGCAACTGGGATTTGGTCGGCAATAACATCCCCGTCTTCTTCATCCAGGATGCGATGAAATTCCCCGACGTGGTGCACGCCGTCAAGCCCGAGCCGCACCACGGCATGCCGCAGGCGGCCAGCGCGCACGACACCTTCTGGGATTTCGCCTCGCTGTCGCCGGAAATCACGCACATGCTGATGTGGGTCATGTCGGACCGCGCCATCCCGCGCAGCTATCGGATGATGCAGGGCTTCGGCGTGCATACCTTCCGCCTCGTCAATGCCAAGGGCCAGTCCGTTTTCTGCAAATTCCACTGGTCGCCGATGGCCGGCACGCATTCGCTCGTGTGGGACGAAGCCGTCAAGATCAGCGGCGCCGATTCCGACTTCCACCGGCGCGACCTGTGGGAAGCCATCGAATGCGGCGAGTATCCTGAATACGAGCTGTCCTTCCAGGTCTTCACGGAAGCGCAGGCGGAAGCGTTTCCCTTCGACGTGCTCGACCCCACCAAGCTGATTCCCGAAGAAGTCGTCCCGCTCATCCCCGTCGGGAAAATGGTCTTGAACCGCAATCCCGACAATTTTTTCGCCGAGACGGAGCAGGTGGCCTTTTGCACGGCGCACATCGTGCCCGGCATTGATTTTTCCAACGATCCGCTGCTGCAGGGACGCATCCATTCCTATGTCGATACCCAGCTGACGCGCCTGGGCGGCCCGAATTTCCACGAGATTCCCATCAATGCGCCGCTGGCGCCCGTGCATAACAACCAGCGCGACGGCATGCACCGCCAGGCCATCAACCGGGGCCGGGTCGCGTATGAACCGAACTCGCTGGCGGGCGGCTGTCCGTTCCAGGCGGGCGCGAAAGGTTTCAACAGTTTTCCTGCCTCCGCCGAAGGCGACAAGGTGCGCGGCAAGCCCGAGAAATTCGCCGAGCATTATGCCCAGGCGCGCCTGTTCTGGATCAGCCAGACGCCGGTCGAGCAAAACCATATCGTGCATGCGTTCCGCTTTGAGCTGAGCAAGGTGCAGACGGTGGCGATCCGCCAGCGCATCGTCGCCATGCTGCGCAATGTCGACGAGACCCTGGCGCAGCGCCTGGCCGATGGCCTGGGCCTGGCCTTGCCGCCCGCCATGCCGCGCGCTTCCCTGCAGCCGCTGCCGGCGTATCCGCCATCGCCGGCCCTGTCGCTCTTTTTCCGCCCCGGCAAGACGGGCATCCATACCCTGCGCGTGGCCATCCTGGTGGGGCCGGGCAGCGATGGCGCGCAAGTGCGCAATACCTATGCCGCGCTGCTGGCCGACGGCGCCGCGCCGCGCCTGGTGGGCAGCCACCTGGGGACAGTCGATACGAGCGGCGGCGCGCCGCTGGCCGTGGAAATTTCGCTCGAAGCGGGACCGGGCGTGCTGTTCGACGCCGTCGTGGTACCGGATGGCCAGGGCGCCGTGCAGCAGCTGGGCAGCGACGCCAACGCGCTCGACTTCCTGCGCCTGCAATACCGCCACTGCAAGCCGATGCTGGCCATCGGCGCCGGCAAGGACTTGCTGGACAAGGCGGGCATACCAGTGAATCTGCCCGACGGCAAGCCCGATCCCGCCATCATCATCGCGCCTTCCGGCGACCTAGTGAAAGCCGTGGCTGCGTTCAAGAAGGTGCTGGCCGCACACCGGGCGTTTGCGCGCGAGACGGATCCGCCGCGGGTGTGATGCGGGCCTGAGCAAAGGACAGGGCGGGCTTTGCCTGCCCTGTCTCCGTCAATGCCTGCAACTGCGTGCAACAATGTAAACAATAAAAACGTCCCGCGGTGATATGCTGCTGACTAGAACTGTTCATTTGCCACTATCTGTGTAACAGCAGCAAGGAACGGCTTCAGCAAACCGGATTGCGATTACTGCATGGACAAGTACACACCTCGCACCTGGGGGCCGGGCGAACGCCCGACCTTGCCCGGGTCGCCATCGATGCCCGAACATTCGACGCCCAAGCGTGTCGCGTATTTCATCGTCGGCCTGATCGTCGCGCTGACGGGGGGGCTGGGCAACGGCCTGGTAACAGCCAACATCTTGAACCTGCAAGGTTCGTTGGGCGCCTATGCCTACCAGATGCAGTGGCTGCCCGCCGCCTACGTGATGACCATCGTTTCCATGAATCTGCTGCTGGTGAAGTTCCGCCAGCAGTTCGGCCTGCGCCTGTTTACGGAAGCGTTCCTGGTGCTGTATGCGCTGGTGACGTTCGCCCACTTGTATGCCAATACCTTGTCGTCGGCGATCGCCGTGCGCGCCGCGCATGGCATGGTGGGCGGCGCCTTGGGGGTGCTGGGGCTGTACTACACCTTGCAGGCGTTTCCCGCGCGGCACCGCCTGAAGGGCGTGGTGCTGGGCCTGGGCTTTGCCCAATTGGCCTTGCCGCTGGCGCGCATTTTCACGTCCGAACTGCTGCAGATCGGCGAATGGCACGGCCTGTATTTGTTCGAACTGGGGCTGGCCCTGCTGGCGCTCGGCTGCGTGCTGGCCCTGAAACTGCCGCCCGGTGACCGGGTGCAGACGTTCGAGCCGCTCGATTTCCTTACCTTCATCCTGTTCGCGCCCGGCGTGGCCCTGCTGTGCGCCGTGCTGGCGCAGGGGCGCACGGCGTGGTGGATGGAGTCGGAGTGGGTGGGCGTGTGTCTGGCGTGTTCCATCGTGCTGATCGCCGCCTCGCTGGCCATCGAGCATAACCGCGCGCGCCCGCTGCTCAACACGCGCTGGCTTACCACGGGCAAGATCGCCAAGCTGTTTTTATCGGTGCTGCTGTTTCGCATCGTGCTGTCCGAATCGACGGGGGCCGTGGGCTTCCTGCAGGCACTGGGCCTGAACACGGACCAGATGCAGAACCTGTTCGTCGTGGTGCTGCTGGGCAGCGTGGCGGGCCTGGTGGTCAGCGCGCTGACGATCAATCCGGCGACCCTGAACCGCTCGCTGATGTTCGCGCTGCTGCTGATCGCTGCCGGTGCCCTGATCGACGCGCACGCCACCAGCCAGACGCGCCCCGTCAACATGTATGTAAGCCAGTTCCTGCTGGCCTTTGGCGGCACGTATTTCCTCGGTCCCACCATGGTGGCCGGCATGGGCGCCGTGATCGCCGAACCGCGCAACCTGGTGAGTTTTTCCGTGATGTTTACCATGACGCAGAACCTGGGCGGCCTGCTCGGCGCGGCCATCGTCGGCACCATCCAGACGGCGCGCGAAAAATACCATTCCAGCTACCTGGTCGAGCACTTGAGCATGCTGGATCCGCAGGTGTCCACCCGCGTGCAGTCGGGCGCCGCAAGCTATGGCGGCGTACTGATGGACCCTGCCTTGCGCAGCGCCCAAGGCGTGGCGCGCCTGGGCGCCATCGCCACGCGCGAAGCCAATGTGCTGGCCTATAACGACGTTTTTTTGATGATCGCCGGCGTCGCCATCGCCACCCTGATCTGGATGCTGGTCAGCCAGTCCTGGACCCGCATCACCACCGGCGCGCGCCGCCTGGTCGGCCCCGTGCGCGATGCGCAGACGGCCATGGCCATCGTCCCCATTACCAATTCGGAACCGAGCAATGACAGAAAATAACACCACGCCGCCAGTACCCGCACCAGCCCCCGCACCTGCGGCTCCACCTGCGCCAGCGCCTGCGGCAAGCGGCACGCCGCCGCAGCCTGACCGGCGCCACCAGTGGCTGTCCGCGCTGGCCTTTGCCGCCGTGGCCCTGGTGGGCGTGCTGATCGTGCTGTATGCGTGGCGTCTGCCGCCGTTCACCAGCCCCATCGTGACGACGGAAAACGCCACCGTGCGCGGGCAGGTGACCATCATCGGCACGCAGCTGTCGGGCTATGTAGTGGAAGTGACGGTGCAGGATTTCATGGATGTGAAGGAAGGCCAGCTGCTGGTGCGCATCGACGACCGCATCTATCAGCAGCGCTACGAGCAGGCGCAGGCCCAGCTGGCCGCGCAGCAGGCGGCGCTGTCGAACTGGGCGCAGCAAAAGGCCAGCGCGCAGGCGGGTATTTCCGTCAGCGAGGCCGTGATGGCGAATGCGGAAGCGCAGGCGCGCAAGGCCAGCGCCGACCTCAATCGCGTGGAGCAGTTGGTGGCCGACGGTTCGCTGTCGCAGCGCGAACACGACCAGTCGCGCGCCGCGCAGGCGCAGATGGCGGCGGCGCTGGCGCAGGCGCGCGCCAATCTCGACATCGCGCAGCAAAGCGTGCATAGCGTGGTGGTCAACAAGCAGGCGTTGGAAGCGGCCGTGGCGAACGCGCAGGCGGCCGTCAAGGCGGCGAAGATCGACCTCGATAACACGCGCATCGTGGCGCCATCCGATGGCCAACTGGGCCAGGTGACGGTGCGCCAGGGCGCGTACGTCAATTCGGGCGCGCAGCTGATGGCGCTGGTGCCGCGCCAGATGTGGGTGATTGCCAATTTCAAGGAAACGCAGATGAATGGCGTGCAGGAAGGGCAGAGCGCCACCTTCCACGTCGACGCGCTCGACGGCGCCGTGCTGACGGGGCAGGTGGAACGCATTTCGCCGGCCACGGGTTCCGAATTTTCCGTGCTGCCGGCCGATAACGCGACGGGCAACTACCTCAAGATCGCCCAGCGCATTCCCGTGCGCATCCGTATCGACCCGGGCCAGGCGAATGCGCGCCGGCTCGTGCCGGGCATGTCGGTGGTGGTCAGCGTCGACACGTCGGCCGTGCTGAACGACTCGGCGGACAATCCTGCGCCGCCGCCGGCGCCGAAGAAGGCCAAGCCATGAAGCGCCGTTTCCTGCTGATGGCCGGCGCGCTGGCACTGGCAGGCTGCGCCGCCAACGCGCCACCGCAGCCCGCGTCGGCACTGCAGTTGCCGTCCGGCTGGCGCGCGCAAGCCATCGGTGTCCCCGCGGCGACTGACGCCCATGTCGAGCAGCTGTGGTGGCAAGCCTTCGGCGATCCGGTCTTGAGCGACCTGGTGGGCGAGGCGCTGGCGCGCAATGGCGACTTGCGCGTGGCGCGCGCCCGCGTGCAGGAGTACCGCGCGCGCCTGGCGCAGGCCGATGCGAACCGCGCGCCCAACCTGGCTTTCGACGGTTCGCCCAAGCGCACGCGTACCCTGGCGTCCAGCGGCAAGCCGTATGTGACGAATGTCTTCCAAGCGGAACTGCAGGCCAGCTATGAAATCGATGTGTGGGGCCGGCTGGCCAGCCTGAGCGATGCGGCGGGCGAGAGCTACCGCACCGAACAGGCCAGCCTCGATGCGGCGGCCCTGTCGATCGCCGCCAGCGTGGCGACGAGCTACCTAAATTTGCGGGGACTCGACGCGCAGCTGGCGTTGACGCAATCGACCTTGCAGCTGCGCGAACAGTCGCGCGAGCTGGCGCGCAAGCAGTTCGAGGTGGGCTACAGCTCGCGCCTGGAATGGCTGCAGGCGCAATCGGAATACCATGCGGCGGCCGAACAGGTGCCGCAGCTGCAGCGGCAGATCTTTGAACAGGAAAACGCGCTGGCCGTTCTCGTCGGCGGCAATCCGGGCCCCATCGCGCGCGGCTTGCCATTGGCCGAACTGGCGGCGCCTGGCGTGCCGGCGGGCCTGCCCTCCGAATTGCTGCGCCGGCGGCCCGACATCGCGCGCGCGGAACACAACCTGGCGGCCGCCAACGCCAGCCTGGCCGCCACGCGCGACCAGCTGCTGCCCTCGTTCAAGCTGACGGCCGTCGGCGGCGGGCAAGCGACAACACTCACCAATTTCCTGCATGCGCCGACAGCCTTGTGGCGCCTGACGGCCTTGGCGGCCGGTCCCCTGTTCGATGGCGGCCGCGTGCAGGCGCAGACGGATGCGGCCGGCGCGCAGCGCGACCAGCTCGTGTACGCGTATGAAAACGTGGTGCGCAATGCTTTCGCCGAAACGGAAAACAGCCTGGGCGCCATCTACCGTCTCCAGCAGCAAGCCGTGGAAAACGACGCGCGCCGCGCCGCTGCCGCCGACACCCTGCGCATCGCGCATAACCGCTACCGCAATGGTTACGCCTCGTACCTGGAAGAACTCGACGCCCAGCGCACCCTGTACAGCGCCGACGTGGGACTGCTGCAACTGAAGACGCGCATTCTCGTCGCTTCGGTCGACCTGTACCGCGCCATGGGGGGCGGCTGGTCGGCTGGCGGCGGACAATAGCCACACCGCCGGTGTACTATCTGGCCTGGAAAAGCGGCGGCATGGTGCCAGCCGCTTCCATCACGAACGAACGAGGTCGCAGCATGACGATTTTTGGCATAGGCATCCATATCCTGATCGCGGTATTTTTTGCGATCCACGTGGTGCGCAACGGGCAGCAGCTGTACTGGCTGCTCATTTTATTCATGTTCCCGCTGCTGGGCAGCGTGGTGTATTTCTTCGCCATCTACCTGCCCAATTCGCGCCTGCCGCAAGGCGCGCGCAAGGTCGCGTCGGTAGCCGTGCAGGTGCTCGATCCGAACCGCGAATTGCGCGAGGCGAAAGCTGCTTTCGAGTACACGCCGACGGCGCAAAACCAGATGCGCCTGGCCAGCGCGCAGCTCGAAGCGGGCAATGCGCGCGAAGCGGCATCGACGTATGAAGCCTGCCTGCAGGGAGCGTTTTCATCGGACCTGGAAATTCGCCTGGGCGCGGCACGCGCCTACCTGGAGTGCGAACGGGGCGCCGAAGCGTTGACGCATCTGGAATTCATCCGCCGCACGGATATCCATTTCCGTCCCGAGATGGTGTCCCTGCTGACGGCGCGCGCGCTGGCGCAAAGCGGGCGGCAGGCGGAGGCGAAGGCGGAATTCGACGATGCGCTGACGCGCTACAACAGCTTCGAGTGCCGCGCCGAGTGCGCGATCTGGGCGCTGCAGCAGGGCGACAAGGTGTTGTCAGAGCGTTTGCTGCTCGATATCGACAGCGCCATGGCCCGCTGGAGCAGCCATACGCGTTCCATGTATGCACCGCTGCTGGTGCGCTTGGAAGCGGCGCGCAAGTAGCGGCATGACGGTGCCGTGTTTAAACGCCCGGCACCGTGTTCTTCCCTTCAATCAGTTTATATCCCTTGCCATCGAAGCCATAGCGCGCGTGGCCGTTCAGGGGCGTGGCGATGCGCGGCGGGTCTTCGTCCGGCTTGACCGTGACGCCGGGCTTGATCTTCTCGGAGGCGCCCTTGAAATCGATCAGCAAGTCGTCGTAGGCGCCGCCATTGCGCGCCGGCGCGAAGCGCCAGTTCCCCTTGACCATCCAGCACTCGTCCGTCTCAGGCCCGCAGGCGCCCATATTGTCCGAATACAGGTCGACGGCACCATCGAGTGAGGTGACCTTGCCGTCGCCGATTTCAAACAGGGCCAGTTGCGTGATGGTATAGCCCTGGCCCGTATAGCCATGGCGGATCGCCAGTCCCGGCTTGTTCGCGCCCAGCATGACCCAGTGGACTTCGCCGAGTTGCCCCGAAGAGCCCAAGGCTGCGATGTTTTCCAGACGTTTCACGACTTGCCACTGGCCGTCTTCCGGCTGACCCTTGGGCGCCAGGAAAAAGACATTCAGCAACCCCGGCGAGGCATGCGCCGATTCGGCCGTGCCTTCCGTGTTGGCCGTTTCCGCATTCGCCACCAGAATGGCGCTGCCATCGGGCAGCAGCTTGTGGCTGACGGCGCTGACCACGTAACTGAGCTTGTCGACGTGGTTGTCGGGATCGGACAGGTCGGCCAGCGCATCTTCGCTGTCGCTGCGGTAGTCCTTGCCGAAGACGGCGCGCATCATGCCCACCTCGCGCTCGCGCGCCTGCGGCGTGTTCATCGCTTCCGTCCTGGGGGCGGTGGCGGATGGCGGCGGCACGTGTTCGGCCGATGCGGCATCTGCCGCGGCAGCGGCAGCGGGGACTTCGGTGACCACGTCAGCAGCCAGGTCGGCGCTGGCGGGGGCGGTCTTGTCCGAGCAGGCACCGAGCAGTGCGGATACCAGTAGCAGGACGAGCGGGGTACGGTGATTCATAGGCAGGGCAGATTACGTTCATGGAGAATGGGCGCAGTATGCCAGATAGATGAAAGCGAGGGAGCGCGGCCTGGCGGCCGGTCCCTCGCTTCCTTGCCCGCAGGGGGCGATTTTGCAATTTACCGCAGCATTTATTTTTCCAGCGCCACCTTGTCGTCGCGCCGCAGCGGCGCCTTCTGGCGGCGCAGTTTCGCCATGCCGCGCTTGAGCAGGTGCTCGAGGTCGTCGATGTAGGTGAACACGGCCGGCACCACCAGGAGGCTCAGTAAAGTCGACGTGATCAGGCCGCCGATGACGGTAATGGCCATCGGCGAACGGAAGCTGGGGTCGGCGCCCCAGCCCAGCGCCAGCGGCATCATGCCGGCGCCCATGGCGATGGTCGTCATCAGGATGGGGCGGCTGCGCTTGTGGCAGGCGTCGACCAGCGCATCGAAGCGGTTCATGCCCGCCTGGCGCGCCAGGATCGCATAGTCGACCAGCAGGATCGAGTTCTTGGTGACGATCCCCATCAGCATGATCAGGCCGATCATCGACGGCATCGACAGGGCGCTGCCCGTGATCAGGAGCGCCACGAAGGCGCCGCCAATCGACAGCGGCAGCGCCGCCAGGATGGTCACCGGCTGCATGAAGTCCTTGAACAGCAGCACCAGCACGCAATAGATGCACAGCACGCCGATCAGCATGGCCAGGCCGAAGCTGGCGAACAGCGAGGCCATTTCCTGCGCGTCGCCCAGTTCGGCGATCTTCACGGATGGCGGCAAATTCTTCATCGACGGCAGCGCGCGCGCTTCCACGTTCAATTCACCCAAGGTGCGCGAACCGAGTTCCACGTCGAGGGTCACGTTGCGGCTGCGGTTCAGGCGGTCGATCTGTGCCGGGCCGCTTTCCATCGTCACCGTGGCCACGTTCGCCAGGCGCACGGGACCATTCTTGCCGGGCACCGTCAGGCGCTCGATGGCGGCCAGGTCGGCGCGCACGCTGTTGGGCAGCTTGACGCGGATCGGCACTTGCCGCTCGGGCAGGTTCATTTTCGTCAGGTCCGTGTCGTAGTCGCCGGCCGTGGCCACGCGCACGGTTTCGCCGATGGCCGCCGCCGTCACGCCCAGGTCCGCCGCCTTGGCGAAATCAGGACGCACGATGATTTCCGGACGCACCAGCGAGGCGCTGGAATTGACGTTGCCGATGCCTTTCAGACCGCGCAGTTCGCGCTCGACCTTTTGCGCCGCCGCCATCAGCGCCACCGGGTCTTCCGAGCGCAGCACCAGCTGCATCTTGACGCCCGTGTCGGGCGGTCCCACCGTGAAGCGGGCGCCAGGAATGGTATCGAGCTTGTGGCGCAACTGGGTTTCCAGGTCCGCCATCGATTCCTTGCGCTCCGTGCGGTGCACGGTGGTCAGGGTCAGCACGGCGCGGCGCGCTTCGGCCGCGGCGCCGGGGGCGAAGGCGTCGCCGCTCGAGCCGCCGCCTATCGAACTGAAGACGCCCTGGATGCCTGGCGTGCGCATGGCCGCATCGCGTGCCAGGGCTGCCACGGCCTGCGTTTCGCCCAGGGTGGAGCCGGGCGGCAGTTCCAGGTTGATCTGCGTCTGCGCGCGGTCGGCGGCCGGCACGAAGCCGGTCGGCAGCAGCGGCACGAGCGCGATGGCGCCGACAAAGAACAGGGCCGCGGCGATGGCCGTGATGCCGCGGTGGTTCAGGCACCAGCGCATGACCGTCAGGTAGCGCGTCATCAGCCAGCCATCCTGCTCTTCCTTGTGCGGCAGCGGTTTCAGGATATAGGCTGCCATCATCGGCGTGAGCAACCGCGCCACCACCAGCGAGGCCAGCACGGCCAGCACAGCCGTCCAGCCGAACTGCTTGAAGAACAGGCCGGGAATGCCGCTCATGAAGGCCGTCGGCAGGAACACGGCCACCAGCGCGAACGTGGTGGCGATCACCGCCATGCCGATTTCGTCGGCCGCTTCCATGGCCGCTTCCATCGGCGACTTGCCCATGCGCAGATGGCGCTCGATGTTTTCGATTTCCACGATGGCGTCATCGACCAGCACGCCGACGACGAGGGCCAGCGACAGCAGGGTGACGGTATTGAGCGTGTAGCCGAACCAGTAGATGCCGAGGAAAGCGGGCATCACGGACAGGGGCAGGGCGGCGGCGGCCACCAGGGTGGCGCGCCAGTCGCGCAGGAACCACCACACCACCAGCACGGCCAGCAGCGCGCCTTCGTACAGCAGCTCCATCGAGCCGTCGAAGTTTTCCTCGACGGGGAAGGCATTGTCGATCGACTGCTGCAGCACCACGTTCGGGTTTTCCTTCTGCAGGTCGGCGATGGCGTCGCGCGCGCCCTTGGCGACGGCCACTTCGCTGGCGCCCTTGGTGCGGAATACTTCAAAGGCGACGACCGTCTTGCCATCCTGCTCGGCCAGCGCGCGCGGTTCGGCGATGGTATCGCGCACGGTGGCCACCTGGTCCAGGCGCACATGGCGCCCGTCCGGCAGCGGCACTTCCACGCGCGACAGTTCATCGGCCGTTTTCACGGTGGCGATGGTGCGCACCGACTGCTCGGCGCCGCTGATGTCGCCCCGGCCGCCAGGCGCTTCGCGCTGCACCAGGCGCAGCTGGCGCGAGACGTCGAGGGCCGACACTTTCAATGCCGCCATGCGGGCCTCGTCGAGTTCCACCTGGATTTCGCGGTAGACGCCGCCGACTCGGGTGACGGCACCCACGCCGGGCACGGTCAAGAGGCGCTTGGCCACCGTATTGTCGACGAACCACGACAGGTCGGGCGCGTCGAGCGGGTTGTCCACGCCCGGCTTTGCCGTGGCGATAAAGGTCAGCACCACGCGCCCTGCCGTGGAAGCCTTGGTGACGGTGGGGTCGCGCAGCTCGGCCGGCATGTCCGCCTTGACCCGCGCGACGGCGTCGCGCACATCGTTGACGGCTTCGGCGATCTGCTTTTCCAGGATGAATTCGACGGTCACCGTGACGACGCCATCGAGCACCTTGGTGTAGATGTTTTTCACGCCTTGCAAGGTGGCGACGGAGTCTTCGATCTTGCGCGCCACTTCCGTTTCCAGCTGGGCCGGCGCGGCGCCGGGCAGCACCGCGCTGACGGTGACGATGGGCAGTTCGATGTCGGGGAAATCCTGCACCGGATTGGCCTTGTAGGCCAGCAGGCCGGCCAGGGTCAGCAGCGCGAACAGCATGATGGCCGGGATCGGGTTCTTGATCGAGAGGGAGGAAAAATTCATGACCTCTCCTTACTTTTTCGCTGCCGGTGCTACAGCAGCCTTGGCCGCTGCCGGAGCCTGTACATTCCGTACCAGATCGCCGTCATTGAGGAAGCCGGCGCCGCTGACGACAATCGTCGTGTCGGCCGTGATGCCGCCAAGGATTTCAATGCGGTCGCTCAGGCGCCGTCCGGCCCGCACCTTGATCTGGCTGACCCGCTGGTCGGGATTGAGGCGGAAGACATAACTGAAACCGTCGCGCACGGCAATCGCCTGCTGCGGCACGGTCAGCGCGCCCGAGGTGCCCAGTTCAAATTCGCCGCTGGCGTACATGCCGGCCTTGAACGGCGCGTTCGCGCCCGTGCTGGCGGGCAGGTCCACGTACACGAGGGCGGAGCGCGTCTGCGGATCGACGGTGGGGGCGATCATGCGAACCTTGCCCGTCAAGACGCTGCCGTTGGCCGCCTTCACTTGCGCCAGGGTGCCTGGTTTCAGATTCAGCAGCTCGGTGGCCGTCACTTCGGCGCGCCATTCGAGGCGGCCCTGGCGGATCATGCGGAACAGTTCCGTGCCGGCGCCCACCACCGAACCGACGGTGGCCGAGCGTGAAGAGATGATGCCGCTGTCGGGCGCCACCACCTGCGTGTATTTCAGGCGCAGCTGCTGCGACGCCAGCTGCGCCTTGGCCGACGCGATGCGCGCGTTGGCCGTCTGTTCGGCCGTCAGGTACTGGCTGATCTGCTGCGCGCTGATGGCGCCCGTGCTTTGCAGCGAGCGGGCGCGCTGCGCGTTGGCGGCCGCCTCGGCGGCATTGGCTTGCGCTTCCAGCACGGCGGCTTTCGCCTGCGCCACGTCGGCGTTCACCGTGTCGTTCGAGAACACGGCCAGCACCTGGCCGGCGCGCACGACGTCGCCCACGTTCACGCGCACGTCGGTCAGGCGCAAGCCGTTCGATTCGCTGCCGATGACGGCTTCCTGCCAGGCGGCCACGTTGCCGTTGGCCTTCAGCTTGATGGGCAGGCTGGCCGTTTGCGGCTTGGCCGTGGTGACGGTGAGGGCCGGTTTTTGCGCCGCGTTTTTATCCTTGGCGTCGTCCGCCGCCGTGGAGGAAGGGGAGTACAGGGCCACGCCCGCACCCAGCATCACGCAAAGGGCGGCCAGGGCGAGCGCCATCGGTTTCAAGGTCAGTTTTTTCATGTTGTGTATCCGTCAGGGGGCGTTGTTGGCGATGGCGCTGCTGGTCCAGCCGCCGCCGGCGGCGCGGTACAGCGCTACCCAGGCGGCGCTGCGTTCGCGCTCGAGGTTGACCACCGTGTTTTCGGCGGCCAGGCGCGTGCGGCGCGCGTCTTCCAGTTCGATCAGGCTGGCCAGGCCATTCTTGTAGCGGTCTTCCGTGGCGACGAACGACACGCGGTAGCCTTCCAGTGCCGTTTTCGCATGGCTGCTGCGTTCATCCGTGCTGGCCAGGTTGACCAATGCTTCTTCCACTTCGCGCACGGCCTGGCGCACGCCGGCGCGGTATTTCACCACGGCTTCGTCATAGCGCGCCGTGGCCGCATCGATCTGCGCGCGGCGCGTGCCGCCGTCGAAGATGGGCAGGCTGACGGCCAGCGGGCCAATGCTCCAGGTGCTGGCCGTGATGCTGGTGCCGCCGGCGCGGATATTGCCCTTGCCGATGGAGCCGGCCAGGCTCAGGCGGGGATAGCGCTGCGCCTGCGCGCCGCGTACTTCGAAGCTGGCCGCCGCCACTTCGCGTTCGGCGCTGTAGATGTCGGGGCGCTGGCCCAGGATTTTCGCCGGCAATTCCGCAATCGCCACGGGCGAGGGCAGGATGGCGGGGCTGGCCGCCAGCTTCTGGCGCAGCGACGCTTCCGGCATGGCGGACAGGGCCACCAGCGCCTTGATATTCACGTCGCAGGCGGCGCGCTGTTCGATGGCGCGGCTGGCGCCTTCGGCCGCGCTGGCGCGGGCCAGCGCGGCATTGGCGGGCGGCTGGAAGCCGGCGCCGGCGCTCAGTTCCGTCAGGCGCGCCGAGTCGCGGCGCGAGACGGCGTCCTGTTCGGATACGGCCTGCAATTGCTGGCAGGTGCGCAAGGCGTAGTACTGGTTCGCCACTTCGGCGGCCACCGAGACGCGGGCTTCATGCCATCCCGCGCGGGCGCTGTCGTAGCGCTCCTGCGCCGCATCGCGTGTGGCGCGGTTGGCGCCGAACACGTCGATTTCCCACGACGCCTGCAAGGCGGCCTGCGAGGTGGTGCCGCTGGGCTGGGCCGATTGCTGGCTGGTGCGCACCACGCTGCCCGTCGCATCCAAAGTGGGCGCCAGCGCGGCGCCGCTGGCGATACGGTCCGCGCGTGCCTGCACGATGCGCGTGCCGGCGGCGGCGATGGTCGGGCTGACCTGCTGCGCGTCGTTGATCAATTCCACCAGCAGGCTGTCGCCCTGGCCCTGCCACCAGCTGGCCAGGTCCGTCAGCTTGCCGTTGTGCGGCAGCGGCGCCTGCCACTGCGCGGGCGCGCTGGCGGCCACCGCTGCGGGCGGCCCCTGCAGGGCGCAACCGCCCAGCGCCAGCATGATGCTGGCGGCCAGGACGCGTTGAACGGTGCATCGAATAGTCGTCATGCTGGTCCTTCTGCTTGTCGTTGAGGTGTAGAGGGTGAGGGAGGCATGGCCAGGCGCCGGCGCTCGACGTCGGCCATGGCCAGCGCGTAGTCGGTCAGGCGCGCGAGCCAAGTGTCGATGGCGTGCGGCGATTCCAGCAATTGCGGGCGCAAGGTGTGCAGCACCTCGGTGCCGACCATGTGCTGCAGGGCCAGCGAAGCGATGGAAAACGCCAGCCGGTGCATGTCGTCGCTGTTGTCGGGTGCGCCCAGGTGGCGTGTCAGCACGCGCGTGAGCGCTTCGTGTTCGGGGCGGATGTTCTGGTCGATCTCGCGCGCCCACAGGCCCGTCGGTTCCAGCATTTCGCGGCACCACAGGCGCATGCAGTCGCGCGCGATGTCGCCCTGCTGCATGGGAGCGAGCAATTGCGCATAAAAGCCTTCCAGGCTTTGGCGCAAGGTGAAATGGGGCTGCTCGTACAGGGCGATATTGTCTTGCGGGTCCGCTGACTGCTGCGCAAAGGCGGCGCGGTACAGTCCCGCCTTGTCGCCAAAATAGTAGCTGATGGCGGCCGCGTTGGTGCCGGCCGCGTGCGCCAGTTCGCGCGTGGATGTCTTGGCGTAACCCTGCTCGGCAAACAGGCGGATGGCGCTATGCAGCAGCCGCTCGCGCGACTGCTCGCCGTCGGAACGGGGCTTGCGCCCGTCGTCGGCATGGGAGTTGGGGATGGCGGTTTTTTCAATCATGCCGGGGATTTAATCATATATCTCAAACGATTGATATAACTAAGCCGATTGATTTAGTTAAGAAAGGATGAAGATAATGAAAAACGCAGGCAAAAAAAAGCCCGCGGTTGTATTCGCGGGCTGAATCCAATGTTCGGAGAACGAATTGGAGGAGACAGTTCTACTATAGCGCTGAAAATGGTGCAGTGCAATACCGTAGAACTACTGTATCGGTCTCTTTTCGATGGCAAAAAGCCCGTATTCCATGTTGCGGCGCACAGAAGCTCAGGCCTTGCTGCGCAGGGCCAGTGTAAACGTGCTACCCGAGCCGTAGTCGCTGTTGAAGAACAGGGCGCCGCCGATGGCGTTGGCCAGGTTCTGGCACAGGTACAGGCCCAGACCCGCGCCTTCCACGTGGCGCGTGGAGGTGGAATCGAGTTGCGAGAAGGCCTGGAACAGCTTGGCCTGGTCTTCTTCCTTGATGCCGGCGCCGCTGTCGGCGATGCTCATTTCCGTCACCTGCACGCCATCTTCTTCGCGCTGGGACAGGCTGATGCGCACCGTGCCCTGTTCCGTGAACTTGATGGCGTTGTTGAGCAGGTTGATGAGAATTTGCGTCAGCGCGCGGCGGTCCGTGTCGATGATGGCGGGCGGCTGGCCCGGTTCGCCCAGTTCGAGTTCCAGCGCCAGGCCTTTTTGCTGGGCCAGGGGGCGCAGGGTGTCGGCCACGTCGGCCATCAGCTCCTGGCAGTGCACGGGTTCGATCGACAGGGTCAGCTTGCCCGCTTCGATCTTGGCCACGTCGAGAATGTCGTTGATCAGCGAGAGCAAATGGCGCGCGCTGGCGCGGATGGTATTGAGTTGCTTGTCCTGGTCGGACGTCAGGGGGCCGGGCAGTTTCATCAGCAGCGCGCCCGTAAATCCGATGATGGCGTTGAGCGGCGTGCGCAGTTCATGCGACATGTTCGCGATGAAGGCGGACTTCATGCGGCTCGCCTCGGCCAGCTCCAGGTTTTTCAGGGCGATTTCGCGGTTGATGGTTTCCAGCTCGGCCGCATGGTGCGCCAGGCGCATGTTCAGTTCGATCACCTGGCGTTCGCGCGCCTGCAGTTCGCCGTTGACCTGCACCGCCTGTTCATACGTGGAGATCAGCAGGTCGAGGATCTGCTGGCGTTCCGCATTGATGAAATGCTTCTGGTCGCCCAGGTACAGGGCGATGCCGATTTCCACATTCTGGTTCTTGCGCAGCTTCTGGTTCATCAGCATGTGGCTGATGCGGTTGAGCAGGTAGTCTTCCGCGTAGGGCTTGCGGATGAAATTGTCGGCCCCGCACTCGATGCCGCGGATGATGTCCTTCGGATCGTTGAGCGAGGTGACGAGGATCACGGGGATGTCGCGCAGGGTCGGATCGGACTTGATGGCGCGGCACAGGTCGTAGCCATTCATTTCAGGCATGACGATATCGGACAGCACCAGGTGCGGCTTGCGCTCGCGGATGGCGGCCAGGGCCAGCTGGCCATTCGCCGCCACGCGCGCGTTATAGTGCAGCGACTGGATCAGGCGGCGCAAGCGCTCCGCCTGGGTCGGGCTATCCTCGACGATCAGGATCTCGATTTCGTCAGGCTTGATTTGGTTGTTGGAGTCCACAGACCTCTCCTAGGATTTCAGTGTGGTGATGCTGGGCGCGGTGAGCGCGCAATATCGACATCGTATGACTATATCGGATTTAGGTCTGCAAAAGTAACTTCCAAGTAACTATTTTGGCCACAGAGAATGCTGTGGCCGCTTGTCAGTTTTCGCCCTGGAACTGTCCTGCGCGATAGGTCAGCACGAGCGTATCGCGGTGGCCATGGTCGCCGATGGGCTGGATCGGCGTCGATTCGTGGATGACAGACGCGTCGTCGAGCAGCAGCAGCGACCACGGTTCGGTCAGGGTAAAGCGCTTGCCGTTGGGGCCGTCCGCTTCGAAGATGCGCGTCTCGCCGCCCTTGATCTGTTCGCGCCCGATCAGTAGCACGGCGACGAAATCGACGCCGTCGCGGTGCGCGCCTTCCGGCGTGGGGCGGCCGATGCCGTCGGTCGTATCGATACGGAACTGGTGCGCCTCGATGAACCACGGCTGGCTGCCCTTGACCTGCGAACAGACGTCGCCCAGCGCGCGGATCAGCTGCTGCCAGGCCGCTTGCGCAACGATAGCCGCTTCGACTGGTTCGAACAGGCGGTGCATGCCGCCGTGCAGGGCGTTGTATTCCACCGGTTGCCAGTGCGGACGGTGCGCCGTCTGCGTCAGGCGCTCGCCATCCTGCACGAAGCACGAGTGGCGCCGGCGGCGATAGCGGCCGCCATCCTTCAGGTAATTGTCCAGCGCCAGGGTATTCCAGCTCGGTTCCAGCGCGCGCAATGCGTCCAGCGGGCAGCCGGCCAGCGCGGCCACGTCCTGCGGGCGCAGGACGGCATAGCCGTCATCGCGCAAGGCGTCCTTGACGTGGGACGGGTCGGTAAAGATCGGTGCGGAAGTGCTCATGGCGGTGCGGCCGCAACGCGGCCTGTCTCAGTTTATCCAGCCTGGCATTCTACGACTTCGCGGCGTTTCCTGTGCAGTGAGATAGGAATTATTCTTGTTTACTTAAAAATTCTTTACCAGGGTCAGGCGCATCGAGCGCGACTCCACCGGATGGAAGTGGATGTCGTCGACGGGCTGCGCCTCGCCGGGCAGGCGCGAGGCATAGTAGTAATCGATGGCCGAGTCGCGCCGGTTGGCCAGGTTGTAGCCTTCGACTTCCACGCGCAAGGTCTTGTCGATCTGGTAGGCGATGCGCCCGTTCAAGCCCACGCTGGCCGACGAGCGCACGCTGTTGTCTTCCACCAGTGGGCGCGGGCCGAAGTAGCGCAGGCGCAAGGAGCCCGACCACGGCCCTGGCGGCGTCACCGTCATGGCCAGCTGGGCCACGCCTTCGATGGCGCCGGGGATGAAGTCGCCCGCCGGGTCGCTGCCGCGCGAGCGTGCCCGCGCATACGCCAGATCCAGGTCCAGCGACAGCCATCTGGCCGCCTTGTAGTAGCTGGAAAACTCGATGCCGTAGCGGCGGCTGGGGCGGCCCGCCTCGGTGGCGCCCGCGTCGCCGATGAACAGCAGCTCGGAATCGAAGTCCAGCCGGTACAGCGACAGCGACGTTTGCAGGCCGGCGATGGCGGCGCTGCGCAAGCCCAGTTCCAGTCCGCGCGAGCGCACCAGAGGCGTGACCTTGTCGGCCGCCTCGCCCGTCTTCGGGTCGACCGTGATCGTCGTGCCGCGCGCGTCGTTGCTGTGAAAACCATTGCCAATGTTGATATACGCTTCCGTATCGCGCCACGGTCCGGCGATCACGCTCAGGCTGGGGCTGAACAAATGGTCGCTGGCCTTGCCTGAATTTTCCGGCCGGTCGTTGCGTACGTCGAAGCGGTAGGCGTCCGCGCGCAGGCCGGCCACGGTGCGCAGCCAGCGCGACCAGCGCGTGCTGTTTTCGCCGTACACGCCGATGCTCGATTCGACGATATGGTCTTGCCGCGTGGTCGACAGGATTTGCCGCTGCCGCGTGTTGTACAGGCCATTGTGGATATTGTCGTTCTGTAGCTGCAGGCCGATGGTGGTGTCGCTGCTGCCCCTGTCCGTGTGGCGGTGCCAGGTGTGGCTGGCGTTGACGCCGGACGTCACGCGCCGGTCGGGCTGGGCGAACTGGTCGCCGTTATCGGGGTCGTCCATCGCATACGTAAAATTCGAGAACAGGGCCAGGCGGTTGGCGATCACATACGCGCTGACTTTGGACGACATGTCGTCCGTCGTCTGGCGCCAGGCACCCGACAGGCTGTAGCGCTGCGCCTTGCCGCCGTCGCTGGCATCGATGGCGTCGAAGCGGCCCAGGGTGCCATCCTGCACGGCGCGCAGCGGAATCTGGTCGGTGGCGTTCCAGCTGGCGTCATACGCCATGGCCGTGACGTTGAAGCCGTTGTTGGCATAGCCTTCGCTGTAGCGCAGCACGCCATTGAGCTTGCGGTAGCGGTCCGGCTGCGTGAACGGGCCGTCGTTGTGCTGTGCTTCGAGCGCGTACAGCAGGCTGCCGTCGCCCGCGTCGAGCGAGTCGGCCAGCAGGGCGCGGCGAAAGCCGTTTTGCCCGATGCCCACGCTGGCGATGCCCTGCGTCAGGCGGTTCGCGTAGACGACGGACGCCGCGCCCGCCGAGGAAAAATCGCCTTGCGCCGCCGAATACGGCCCCTTCTTGTAATCGAGGCGCATGGCTAGTTCGGGGATCAAAAAGTTCAGGTCCGTCCAGCCCTGCCCGTGGCCGTGGCTGCGCTGGTTGACGGGCATCTCGTCGACGGTGGTGCGCAAGTCCGTGCCATGATCGAGGTTGAAGCCCCGCAGGTAGAACTGGTTGGCCTTGCCCTCGCCGCTATGCTGGCTGACGATCAGTCCCGGCACGGCTTCGAGCAATTCGCCTGGCCGGTAGCTGGTGCGCGCATCGAGTTGCTGTTGCGTGACGCTGCCCGCGTTGGCCGAATCGGCCACGCCCAGCTGGTTCAGGCGCGAACCGTCGACCAGCACGCGCTGGAAGATGTCGTCGGCGTGGGCGGCGGTGGCTGAAAACAGGGCGGCGAGGAGCAGGGGAAGAGAGCGTGGCGTCATGGATGTCCGGTGTGTCGGGGCTTAGCGGATCGGCAGTTCCGTGTTCTGGCGGTCGAAAATCAGCGTCTGGATGGCGCCGTTGTCCTGCACGTTGAGGGTATTGCGCTGGCTGGGCAGGAAGTCGGTCAGCAGCTGGTTGTGGATGCGCGTGGCGGGGGCCAGGCGCGTGCGTTCGATCTCCTGGAAGATCACCACGTTGTCGGCATTGACCTTCATGCCGACCCAGTTCAGGCGCAATCGCTTGCCATCCGGCCCCACCAGGTAAAACTGTTTTTCCACATAGCGGCGCAGCGCCGCTTCGCTGTCTTCCTGGCCTAGGTCGAACTGACGCTGGTACAGGTTCGTCAGCAGCGCTTCGACGTCGTGGCCCGTGTAGGTGTGCACCACTTCCGTGCTGCCGCTGGCCGCGTTGTAGCTGATGTCGGCGATACCCATGTGGAAGTTGTGGGCGCCGGCCGCCATGCTGGCGCAGGCCAGCATGGCGCAAGCCAGCATGCGCCAGCACTTCATGCCTCGTCGCCCTTGGCCGAGCCGCCGTTCTGGCCTTTCAGCGGCGTATGGAAATCGCGCATCAGGTTATCCTTGGGCGACTTCTCGCTCTTGAACAGTTCCAGGCGCGATGGCGTGATTCTCCGCGGCCAGCTATTGTTGCTCGTGTCAATGTCGGCCGTTTCCCAGTACGGGTCCTGCACCAGGCCCACCATCGGTTCATCCGTGATGACGACCTTGGTGATTTTCTTCGGCGAGTAGCGCCACACTTCGGCCGGTACGCGCTCGACGTATTTCTTGCCGCTTTTCAGTTCGATCTCGAGGATCAGGGGCATGACCATGCCGCCCACGTTCGACAGGTCGACCAGGTACAAATGCTTGCCCTGTTTCAGCAAGTCCTTTTCCCACGGTTCCAGGGCGGCCAGTGCCTCGGCGTAGGCGTTTCGGTCCTTGTTGGTCACCGTGAAATCGTCGTGCTGGTTGTAGAAATCCTTGAGCTCCGGATGCGCATCGACCCGACGCGGCATGCCCTTGTTGGCGCGGCTCGTGACGGATTCCGGCTGTGCCTCCTTTTGCGCTTTTTTCCACGCTTTTTCCGTGGCCGGATCTTTTGAGCTCACGCCATATTCGCTGATGCCGTCGATGCTGATGTCGACCGGATCGGTCGTATAGAACCAGCCGCGCCAGAACCAGTCCAGGTCCGTGCCCGAAGCGTCTTCCATGGTGCGGAAAAAGTCGGCGGGCGTGGGGCGCTTGAATTTCCAGCGCTGCGCATATTCCTTGAACGCGTAGTCGAACAGTTCGCGCCCGAGGATGGTCTCGCGCAGGATGTTCAGGCCCGCCGCCGGCTTGGCGTAGGCGTTGTTGCCGAACTGCAGCAGGGACTCGGAATTGGTCATGATCGGCACCTGGTCGCGGCTACGCATGTAGTCGACGATCTCGCGCGGCTCGCCGCGCGAGGCCGGGTAGTTCTCTTCCCACGCCTGCTGCGCCAGGTATTGCACGAAGGTGTTGAGGCCTTCGTCCATCCACGTCCACTGGCGCTCGTCCGAGTTGATGATCATCGGGTAGTAGTTGTGGCCCACCTCGTGGATGATCACGCCGATCAGGCCATACTTGGTGCGCTTCGAGTAGGTCAGCTCGCCCGTCTTCTTGTCTTTCACCGGACGGGGGCCGTTGAACGAGATCATCGGATACTCCATGCCGCCCACGGGGCCGTTGACGGAAATGGCCGTCGGGTACGGGTAGGCTATGCTGTACTTGTTGTACTGCTCGATCGTGTGCACGATGGCTTGCGTGCTGTATTTTTCCCACAGCGGATTGCCTTCCTTCGGATAGTAGGACATGGCCATCACATCGCTGCCGCCCTTCTTGTAGCCCTGCGCATCCCAGATGAACTTGCGGCTCGAGGCCCAGGCGAAGTCGCGCACGTTGGCTGCCTTGAAGTGCCACGTCTTTTGCGCGCGGCTGACGGATTTCTCGGCCGCTTCCGCTTCCTTCTGCGTAACGATGACGACGGGCTTGTCGCTGCCGCGCGCTTTTTCCAGGCGCTCGCGCTGCGCGGCGGACAGCACGTCCTGCGGGTTTTGCAGCTGGCCCGTGGAGGCGACGATATGGTCGGCGGGCACCGTCAGCTGCACGTCGTAGTCGCCGAACTCCAGGGTGAATTCGCCCGAGCCGAGGAACTGCTTGTGCTGCCAGCCGGCCGCGTCGTAATAGGCCGCCATGCGGGGGAACCACTGCGCCACTTCGAACAGGGCGTTCTTGTCGTCGAAGACTTCATAGCCGGCGCGCCCGCCCAGCACCTTCTGTTCGTTAATGCGGTAATCCCAGTCGATCTGGAAGACGAAATCCTGGCCCGGTTTCAAGGGCTGCGGCAAGTCGATGCGCATCATGGTGCGGTTGATAACATACCTCAAAGGCTGGCCATCGGCGCCTTTCAAGGCGCGGATATTGAAGCCGCCCTGGAAGTCGCCGCGCGCGAGGATGCCGCGCAAGCCTTCGAATTTCATCGTGTCTTCGCCCGCCGTCTTGGCCCACGCCTGGCGCGATGGCGCCGTGGCCATGCGGCGCGCGTCGGAATCGGGCTTGTAGATATTCTGGTCCAGCTGCACCCACAGGTAGCCGAGCGTGTCGGGCGACTGGTTATGGTAGGTGATGGTGCCGCTGCCGGCGATCTCGCGCTTGGCTTCATCAAGCGTGGCGCGGATGGTGTAGTCGGCGCGCTGCTGCCAGTAGGCGTGGCCTGGCGCGCCGGAGGCCGTGCGGTAGATATTCGGGGTGGGCAACACCTCTTCGAGCTGGCGGAACTTGTCGTCGAATGGTTCGGCAGCGAAGGCCGACACGGTAAAACACAAAGCCAGCGAAGCGACGGAGCCGAAAGGTATGCGCATGATCACCCTGATGTTGTTGTAAGGAAATAGTGGCAACTATTCTATACGCAGGGTGAGGCCATCCATGTATCGATTTGTAATAAAGAAAGGCGGATTTTGCGCCAGCTTTTGCCCGGCGCCGTCAGGGGGATGCTTTGCCTGATTTTGCTTGGAAAAGCGGCGCTTTTACTCACTTTTCATCAGGCTGTCGCGCAACTGGTTCAGCTGTTGTTTCATGTCCACAACCTGCTCCACGCTGCAGTGGCTGGCCGTCAGGATGGCTTCGGGCAACAGGGCCGCTTCGTGGCGCAGTTGGTCGCCCTGCTCTGTGAGGGAAATGATGACCTGGCGCTCGTCGCTGGCGGCGCGCGTGCGCGTCAGCAAGCCCGATTGTTCCATGCGCTTGAGCAAGGGTGTCAGGGTGGCCGAATCGAGGAACAGCCGCTCGCCCACTTCCGACACCGTCAAGCCGTCGTGCTCCCACAGCACCATCATCACCAGATATTGCGAATACGTCAGGCCCAGCTTGCGCAAGAGCTTGCGGTACAGCTTGTTCATGGCAAGCGAGGTCGAGTACAGCGCAAAGCACAGCTGGCCGTCCAGGCGCGGCACCTGGTGCAAGGGGTTGGGGGCGGTGGTGGTATCCATGGGCACAGTATATATAGTGCGCTACTTAGTTGCAAGCGACCTCAATGCCGCCAGCGCCTGCGCGTCGAGCGTAAGCGCGCCGGCCGCGATGTTTTCGCGCAGATGCGCCACCGACGAGGTGCCGGGAATGACCAGCACATTCGGCGCGCGCTGCAGCAGCCAGGCCAGCGCCACCTGCATCGGCGTGGCCTGCATGGTGGCCGCCACCTGGTTCAGGGTATCGGACTGCAGCGGCGAAAAGCCGCCCAAGGGGAAGAACGGCACATAGGCGATGCCTTGCGCGGCCAGGGTGTCGATCAGCGCATCGTCCGCGCGGTGCGCCAGGTTGTAATGGTTCTGCACGCAGACAATGGGGCTGATGCGCTGTGCCTCGGCCACCTGACCCGCATCGACATTGGACAGGCCGATATGGCGCACCAGGCCTTCGCGCTGCAGCTGCACCAAGGTGTCCAGCGGCTCGGCAAGCGACGAGCCGTCCGGGCCGGCCATGCCCGGCGCGCGCAGGTTGACCACGTCGAGCACCTCCAGGCCCAGGTTGCGCAGGTTGTCGTGCACGGCGTCGCGCAGTTGCTGTGGCGACGCGGCCGGCAGCCAGGACTGGTCGGCGCCGCGCACGAATCCGATCTTGGTGACGATGGTCAAACCGTCGCGATAGGGATGCAGCGCTTCTCGGATGATCTGGTTGGTGACGTGCGGGCCGTAAAAGTCCGATGTGTCGATATGGTTGACGCCCAGTTCGATGGCTTCGCGCAGCACGGCGACGGCGGCGGCGCGGTCTTTCGGCGGACCCCAGACGTGCGGGCCGGCCAGTTGCATGGCGCCGTAGCCGAGGCGGTTGAATGCGATGTCGCAATGGGCGGGCGTGAATTGGTCGCGGGCGGGGGAAGGCATGTGCATGACAGATCCTGTGTGGTGGTCGAGTAAGGGAGCCACCATCGTAAGGCCGATTGCGCTGTATGATAATCGGGTCAATCCGGCACAGGCTGTACTCATTTCCGCACAATGAAAGCTCTCCCCATGCATGCAGACAACCCTTCCATGGCCGACCTGGCCGCCTTTGCCCTGGTGGCCCGGCACCAGGGTTTTCGCCAGGCCGCGCGCGCCAGCGGGCAGTCCGCGTCCGCCATGAGCGAAGCGCTGCGGCGGCTGGAACAGCAACTTGGCATCCGCCTGCTGGAGCGCACGACGCGCAGCGTGACGCCGACGGCGGCCGGGGCGTTGCTGCTGACGCGCTTGCGCCCGGCGCTCGATGAAGTGAGCAGCGCGCTCGATGTGCTGAACGACTTGCGCGACAGCCCGCGCGGCACCTTGCGCCTGAACGTGCCGGTCAACGCGGCGCGCTTCTTTTTGCAGCCCATGGTCGACCAGTTCCTGCGCGCCTATCCGCAGATCAGGGTCGAGCTGGTGGTCGATAATAATTTTGTCGACGTCGTCGCCAGCGGTTGCGACGCCGGCATCCGCTATGGCGAGCGGCTGGAGCAGGACATGATCGCCATCCCCATTGGCCCGCGCACGCAGCGCTTCGCGGTGGCGGGCGCGCCGTCCTACCTGGCGCAGCGCGGCGTGCCCGTGCATCCGCGCGACCTGCTGCAGCATGCCTGCCTGCTGGGGAAATTCCTCAGTGGCGCGGTTCCACCGTGGGAGTTCGAGCGGGACGGGCAAAAAGTGAGCGTCGAGCCGGACGGCCCCGTGATCGTCACGCCGACGGCGGCTGACTTCGCGGTCAGCATGGCCGTCGCCGGCCATGGCCTCGTCTATCTGTTTGAAGAGTGGCTGCAGCCATATATCGATGCGGGCCAGCTGCAGCCCGTGCTGGAAGACTGGGCGATGTCCTTTCCCGGCCCGTTTTTATACTATGCGGGCCGGCGCCATCTGCCAGCGCCGCTGCGCACCTTCATCGATTTCGTGCAGGCCAATTTTGCGCAGTTTCCGTAGTTTTCTCAGTCCGCCGGATAGCGTGCGCGCAGCAGCTTGAGCATGGCGACGTTCTGTTCCCACGCGTCGCTCACGGGCTGCTGCGTCCATGGCAAGGTTTGCGTGTAGGGCGCGGGGCCGAATTCCGGCGTGAACGTCATGCGCTCGGCGCCGGCCGCGCGGCGCAGTGCGACGATGGCGTCCCACCAGGCCAGGTGGGCGTCGAGCGCCGGCTTCGCTTCCGGCGCGCGGAAGTCGGCCACTTGCGGACCCTGCGCATGACCGACGCGCGCGTGCACGTGGCGCACCAGCGGCAGCACTTGCGCCATGGTGTGAGGCTGGTCTTCCAGCAGCGATTCGCAGGCGCAGCACCAGTGCGACAGGTCGGCCGTCAATGGCAGATCGGGATACTGCGCCAGATACGGCAGCAGCAGCATCGGGTGGCCGGAAAAGCGGCTGCGGTGGATTTCATGCACGATGGGCACACCGTGCCTGGCCGAGATGGTGGCGGCCAGGTCGAGCAGTTCTGCGTTCTGCGCCTGCGTATAAAAATCCTTGCCCGTGTGCGTGTTGACCAGCACAGGGCGCGCCAGGCAGGCGTTTTCCAGCAACTCGGCGAGAGCGGCGCGGTGCTGCTCGAAATCGCTGTGGAACACGGTTTCCCACTGCGCGGCGATCAGCTGCAGTCCCGCCTTGGCGATGCGCTCCGTCCATTCCCCGCGCAGGGCAGAGTCCAGCGGCAGCGACATTTCGATGCCGTCGAAGCCGGCCGCCGCTACCCTGTCGATGAAGACATCGGGCGGCAGGTCGTTATTGCCCCAGTGGGCGGCAAAAACCTCGATGCGCATCAGACGAAGCCCCGCACGGGGAAGGAGTCATCGCGCTGGATCCAGTTATGCGCCGCGTATTGCGTCTGGCCGTCGGTGGCGTGCAAGGTGTAGGCGTGGCGCGAGACGGGCGAGCGGTTCGGCGCGCTGTAGTGGGGCAGCAAGCCGTGGAAGCAGACGAGGGCGCCCGCCTTCACTTCCAGCGGCACGGCCGTGCTGTCGTCGGGCCACGGCGTGGCGTCGAGTTTTTCCACTCTTACCTGGTCGCCGTTGCGGATGAAGCGTTCGCGCAAGGGGCCGCGGTGGCCGCCCGGTTCCGCCCACAGGCAGCCGTTGTCCAGGGTGGCGTCTTCCAGCGCGAACCAGAACGTGGTCACGCTGATGGGCGTGGTCTCGAAATACGTGGCGTCCTGGTGCCAGCGCACTTCGCCGCCGATGCCGGGCTGCTTGAAGATGTACATCGATTGCCACACCTGCGCATCCGCCAGGCCCAGGTCGCGCGCCACTTGGGCCAGTTTCGGATCGGCCGAAAAAGCGCGGAAGACGGGGTCCAGATCGTGCATGGCATGGCCGATCTTGTTGATCGACAGCGATTTCGCCTGCTTCAATTGACCGTCCGGGCCGAACGCTTCTTCCTCGAAGAAGCAGCGGATGGTGTTGTCGGAAGCGAGGAAATAATCGTTGGTGTTCTTTGCCTGGTCGCGCGTGGTGAAGATCGATTGACTCTGGCTGGGATCGAATTCGTTGACAATCTGTTCGGCGCGCGCACGCAGGGCGGCGATGTCGTCCGCGCCCTTGAAATCGGGCAGGATGAGGTAGCCGTCGCGTTGGTATTGTTCTTGTTGTTCAGTAGTCAGCATGGCGGCGGCTCCGGAGGTCGGTGGAAAGCGCCATTGTAGGGCGGGCGAGGGCGGCAAACAATCGCCCAGCGGTTGACAGATTGTCGCCAAAGCGCAGACAATCTTTGACATGGATCAATTAAAAGCGATGGAAATCTTTGTCGAAGTGGCGCGCCAGCGCAGTTTTACCTTGGCGGGGCAGCGCCTGGGCCTGACGCGCGCCATGGTCAGCAAGACCATCATGCAGCTGGAAGAACGCCTGCATGCGCGCCTGCTGCACCGCTCCACGCGCGAAGTGAGTTTGACGGACGCGGGCCGCGCCTATCTGGCACCGTGCATGGCCACCGTCAGCCAGGCGCAGGAAGCGGCGCGCATGGTGGCGCACGTGGCGCAGGCGGGAGCGGGGGCGGAGCTGGCCGGGCCGCTGCGCATCCAGGCGCCGTCGAGTTTCGGCAGCGCGTGGCTGGCCGACGCCGTTGCCCGTTTCAGTTTGCTGCACCCGCAGGTGCAAGCCGAGTTGTTTGTCGACGACGCCTTGCTTGACCCGATACGCCACGGTTTCGATTTGACCATCCGCGTGGGCGGCATCCCGGACAGCAGCGCGCTGGCCATGCGCCCGCTGGCGCCGTGCCGCGCCGTGCTGTGCGCCAGCCCCGCCTATCTGGCGCAATGGGGCGTGCCGCAGACGCCGCAGGATTTGTTGCAGCATCAGTGCCTGCATTTCAGCCACCTGACCGATGGCACGAACTGGCATTTCCAGCGTGGAGAAGGAGAGTCGCGCGAGGAAGTGAGCGTGCGCGTGCAGGCGGGTTTCACGGCGAATAACGGGCTGGTGCTGCACCAGGCGGCGCAGCGTGGGCTCGGCATCGTCTACAGCACCACCTTCCTCGCCTGGCGCAACCTGCTCGATGGCAGCCTGGTGCCCGTGCTGACGGATTGGGAACTGCCCTTGAATCACCTGAGCGCCCTGTATCCGGCCAGCCGCCAGCCCTCGCCCAAGGTGCGCGCGCTGATCGATTTCCTCGTGGCCGAATACCAGCCCGTGCCGCCATGGGACCGCGAGCTGGAAGCGGCGGGTTTTTTCAGCTGAAGGCGACCGGTTCCACCGTCCACGCGCCATCGGCATACACACGCTCGTCGTCCAGATAGACGGCTTCGGTGACGGCGAAGATGTCGACGTGGTAGCGCGCATCCTTGCGCTTGAACTGGGGCTTGGTGTAGACGCCGTGCTTGGCGCCCAGCGACAGATGGATGCCGCACATGCGTTCATACGTGCCGATGTCGTTGACCAGCTGTTCGCGCGAAAAGGCGCGGTTCATGCCGAAGCCCAGTTCGCGCACCCACACTTCGCCTTCATGCGCGCGGATGATCTCCAGCATGGCGGTGAATTCCGGCGTGGCGTTTTCCGTGCCTGTCACCCGGCCCTTGTCGATGATCAGCGTGATCGGCGTGTCGGGGCGGTTGACCATGAAGTGCGTGTCGCCAAAAACGAAGATGCGCACGCGACCGTTCACGGCTTCCAGGTCCTGCGCTTCCGTGAACACTTCGCCCAGGGGGAATTGGCCGCCGATATTGTTCATGCCGCTGTAGTCGCCGATATTGAGCTTGGCGCCTTCGAATGACGAGGCGAAGACCAGCTGTTCGCCGCCGCTGTCGACCATGCCGTGGCGGGCCTTGTCGATGCGCGCTTTCAGCGCATGGCCCACGCCGCGATAGTAGGCGGGGTCGTAGGCCAGCGAGGCGATGTAGTGCAGCCCCTGCACGCCGGGCATGCGCGACAGGTGCACGTGCTCGATGACCTTCAGGCCCCGCTTGAACAGCTCGATGCGGATGCGGAACGCTTCCAGGCGGAAGCTGGTCGACTGGATCAACACGACGAGGCTGCCGGCCGGCAGTTCGGCAAACGCGGCCAGCACGGCGTCGGGCGTGACCTCGTCGAAATCGATGAAGGTCGCGTCCGGCAAGGCCTGGCGATACGCTTCCGTCAGCACGACGTTGAGCCAGCTGCGCTTGTCGCAGACGATCAGGGACGGTTCGTCCGGGCGGTGGCAGATGGCCATGGCCAGCAGGTCGGCCACGTTTTGCGCGGCCACTTCGGTGGCGGCGGCGCTGATGGCGTCGAGCCGGCTGGTGTCATTCTCGGGAAGCGTCATGGTGCGAAGGTGTCGGGCGTGAAGTAAACACGGCATTATAAGGCGATTGCCGCGGGCGCCGCCATTCGCCGTCGGGCGTAGGGCCGCTTGCCTGTGGCGCTGGTGATCTTGTGTAGTGCCACACGGCAATGTATTATTGATAAACCGCTTGACGGCAAGCTTGGACAGTGCGGAGAGCAGCGGTAGAGCCCGCCTGCGCCAGGCGTGCTGCCACAGAGCCATATCAATACAACAGGCTGACAAGCCAGGATTAAGAGCGTGATGCGATGAGCATAATTGGACAAGATATTCCCATGGAGCGGCCGGATACGGATGGGCGCGCCGCCGTCTTCGTTCCCGTCACGGGCGTCAAGGAAGATGTCCTGTTGACCATACGCAAGGGCGCGGCCATCGTCGGCTTTGCCAACCACGACCGCACCATCACCGTGTATTTTGAAAGCAACCGCTTTGACGACCCCGGGCTGGCCAAGTGGGAACACAAGGCGCGCAAGGCGTATGACCGCCTGGTCGACAATGCGCCCACCGTGTCGAAACTGACCACCAGCCCCGCCAATTTCGAGCAGATCGGCTATATCAATGGCAAGGGCATCACCATCCGCCGCATGGAAAGCCTGCAGCGCTGGCTTGCGTATTCGGAGGCGATGGATACTTGCCCGGCAACGGATATCATTCCGCGCACGGTCATTGCCAAGGCTGAAAGCGTCAAAGTTTAAGAGCGGCTGATACAAGGCCCTGGGTGTTGTTGCCTGCCCTTGGATGCTTGCTCAGTTGCTTCGCGTGCGCGGCGCCAACAATGTTGTCGGATTACGCGGGGCTTTGCCCCGCTAATCCGACCTACGCGACCTATGCTTGGCCTCGCTTCTCGCTTCTCACTTATCACTACGCCACGATGATATTCGCCTGCGCCTTGAGCGGGCAGGGCAGGGTGTCGTCGAAGGTGATTTCGATGGCGCTGGCGACGAACATGCCGCCGATGTGCTGGGCGGCGATTTCGGGCGGCGTGCCGGGCTTGGTCAGGTTGACGTCCTGGGCGAAGACGAAGACTCGCCACGTGCCGTAGACCTTTTGATCATATTGCAGCAAGGTGCGGTAAGCCCGCTTCAAGTCCAGGCTGCCTGCGTACACGCCGTCATTGGCGCCCGGGTCGAAGCCCAGGCCGTCGTCGGTCAGCGATTCCACGAAATACAGGCCTTGGGGCGCCTGGAATAATACGAACGCATACAGCTCCGTGCCGCGGAAGACATTGCCATTGTCGCGCTGGAAGCTGGCGCGTATCCACAGCGGTTCGTAGGCTTGCACGACGACGGGCGTATCCGTTTCCACGGGCCCCGCCACGTGGATGTTGACTTGCGTTTCGGTGACGGCATGCTGGTAGGTGGCGCCCGTCGTGAAACGCTGATACTCCCAGCTGATGTCGGCCGTATAGGGCAGGCCCGCGTTCGGCGCTTCCGGCAGCACCCATTTCGCCACCACGCGCTCGGCCAGGGTCAGTTCGCCGGCGGCCGGTGGTGTTGCTTCCTGGCCACGCCAGAACGGATCCGCGATATCGGAGCAGGCGACGGCGATGGCGCCCGAGGCGATGGCCGAGGCCACGCCCGCCACCGTGAATTCAGGCTGGCCCGAGCCGGCCCCTTCGAGCGAGCAGCAATCGACGCTGGGATCGGTTTCCTCGAACGTGCCGCCCACGCTGAAGCTGGCCTTGCCTGAACCGAGCGCGGCGGCAATGATGGCGACCAGCGCGGCGATGATGGCGATGATGATGGCGAGAATCTTCCACCACGGGTCGGAAAATGGCAACTCGCCATGCGTGCCCGCATAGGAGGGATTCGGCGTCCAGACGAGGGTCATGCCGGTCGGCACGATGAGCCCCAGGCCGGGCGGGCAGCGGCACTCTTTGCCATCCGTGCCTGTGCTGCCCCAGCGCTTGCCGGGCAGGTGGCCTTGCGGCTTGGACAGTTCCAGGGTGCCTTCCTCGACCGTGCACGTGTAGGTATTGGTGGCGCTGTCGAAACGTGTCTGCGACACAAAAATCTGCTGGATCGAGCGGTGCGGCGTATGGCCGTCGGCCTTGGCGACGAAGCTGACGAGGCGCTTGCCGGGCGCCGCATGCTGGAAGTCGGCATCCCACATGACGAGCATGGCCGCGCCGGCGGGAATGCTGGCAAAAAAGAAGGTGCGCGCCACGGGCACGATGCCGGGGTCGCCCACGCTTTCCAGATACACGGTGACATTCGTCAGCGCGCTGCCCGACATGTTGGTGACGTGGGCGGCGATGCGCAAGCCATAGATGGCATTGTCGAAGATGCCATCGGGCAGCATGATATTGGTGACGGGCTCGATCGCGAACGGCCGCGTCAGCACCTGCAGGGGTGTGTCGCTCATGATGCTTGCTCCTCGGGGCTGTGCTGTTCTTGCGTCTGCTCTTGAGCTTGCTCTTTCTCCAGATCGGTGACGATGTACGTGACGCCGCCCATGAGCTTGCCGTCCTGGCTCTCCAGCACGCGCAGCAGCGCATACTGGCGAGGCGGCAAGGCTTCGGCGCGTACGCTCAGGTACACGGCCTGGGCCTGGCCGCGCGGCACGTCCAGCGCCAGCTTTTGCTCGCCGGGCGTATCGCCATTGCAATGAGGCGTGCGAGCCAGACCCGCTATCAGGCGCGCGTCCCTGGCCGGCTGCCAGCGCTCAAGCCCCAGGGTGGCCAGCAGGGGCTCCGGCAACTCGCCGCCCTGCTCGATCTGCAGTTCCACTTTTTTTGTTTCGCGGGGCAGGGCCGCCACCGCGATGGTCAGCAGTTGCGCGCGCCGTGCCGCCAGCACTACGGTGACATTGCGCTGGGCGATCTGCTCGTGCTGCTTGGGCTGGAAGGGAAAACCGTTGGGCAGGGGATCGGGCAGCGGGTTGATGTCGCCCGGGCCGTGGGCCACGGCCAGCAGGCATTCGTGGCCGCCATTGACGATGACGGGCACCCACGGTACCAGGCACAGCACTTCCTGCGTGGCCCCCGGCGGCAAGTCGGCAAACGCGGAGCCGACCTGCGTGGCGGCGCCGACGGCGATCTGGCCGGAAGGGTCGGCCCAGTAAAAATCCACGCGCACGCCGTTCGATGCACTGTCGCCCGTATTGTGCACACGGCCCCACAGGTAATTGCTGGTGCCGGCAATGGGCGCGCCGGGCGGGCCATTCGGATCATTGCCCGGCACGACCCAGATATCGGCGCTGTCCCACCAGGGCTGGCCGTCTTCGATGATCAGGTGGGCTGACATGGCGTTCTCCTTGTCCTTGGCCGGTACTTCCAGCTTAGGCTGCGGCGGCGGATGCTTTTTGATCCGTATCAAGGCCGTGGAACACGGTGCGGGTGCGCCGTTGTGATGCTTGCGTAAGGTAATATTGCGGCAGAACGCAGTGGAATGACTCCAGGAAAAGGTTGGAATGTGCTTGAAACAGTGAATGACGTTTGCATCAACGCCGCTTGCGGCCGGACCTTGCCGCTGCGCGTGGCGCATTGCCCGTTTTGCGGGACGCGCCAGGTGGCGCAAGCGCCTGTTCTGGAGAAAGCAGTGGTGCCGCCCCCGGCGCCCCCGCGCATGCCGCCGCCGGTGCCTGTGGCGCCGCCCACTCCTGCGCCGCAGCCCGCGTCTCAGCCTGCTCCCCAGCCCGTCCCGCCAGCGCCTGCAACATCGGCTCCCGCACCGGCCAAGGTGCCGCCCGCCAAGCCTGCCGGCAAGGGTTCGGTGCCGCCGCCGCGCCCGCCCGTGCGCTTGCGCACGTGGATCGCCGCTGGAGTGGTGCTGACCGGTATCTGGTTTTATAACAAGCCTGCCGACAAGCCGGCCAGCGTGGCGGAACAGGTCGAGGCTGCCACTGCGCTGGCGGCGCAGTGCGACCTGGATGGGGCGCGCAGCGCGCTGGCCGTGCTGAAAAGCGCCAAGGCGCCCGCCGCACAGATCAAGCGCTTGCAGGCGAGCATCACCAAGTCTGCCGCCGCGTGCGACAAGCAACAGCAGCGTGCACAGGCGTGGACGGCCTTGCAAGACAGCGTCAACCAGGCGCTCGACGCGGGCAAGCCGGACCTGGCCGGCACGCGCCTGGCCATCTACGTAAAGCGCTGGGGCGACGATCCCGACACCCTGGAACTCGACGCCAAGGTGAAAGTGGCGCAGGCAAGCGCCCAGCTGGACCTGGCCGACGCCTGCCTGGCGCGTTCTGACCGGGTCTGCCTGGAAAACAGCCTGATCGCCGCCGAGCGCTACAAGCGGCCGGAACTGGCTGCGCGCACGCAGGCGCTGCGCGCGGCGCTGTCGCAATTGCTCGAACGTTCGCTGCTCGATGCGTCCCCGGGCCAGTAGCGTCAACAACATGTAAAACGCCCGCCGCGGCCAAGCCGGGCAGGCGAATTTTACTCAGGCTTACTCAGCCTTACTCTTGCGGTACCAAGGCCAGCGCGGCGCTGAAGTCGCCCATCGGCTTGCCGCCGTTGGCCAGCAGCGCCTTGTCGCGCGTGCTCAAGCCATCGAGTACGGGCAGCGAGAAGCGGTGCGTGATGGCGCGCAGGATGGAGGCTGAATCGTATTGCGTATGATCAACCAAGCCCTTTTTCACGTACGGCGAGACGAGGATGGCCGGCACGCGCGTGCCCGGACCCCAGCGGTCGCCCTTCGGCGGCGCCGCGTGGTCATAAAAGCCGCCGTTTTCATCGTAGGTGACGATGACCAGCATGTTTTTCCATTGCGGACTTTTCTTCAGCTGGGCGATGACGCTGGCGATGTGCGCGTCGCCGTCGGCCACGCTGGCGTAGCCCGCATGCTGGTTCAAGTTGCCCTGCGGCTTGTAGAAGGTCACGGGCGGCAGCTTGCCGGCGCCCGCGTCAGCCAGGAACTGGCTGTCGAAGTCGCGCAGATGGGCGGCGCGGTAGGCGGGCGCCTTCACGGGGTCCATGTTGGCAAAATAATTGAACGGCTGGTGGTGGAACTGGAAGTTCGGGGGATTGGGGAAGCTGCCGGCGCGCGCGCTGGCCGTGGCCAGGGCCGTCGTGTCCTTCCAGGCGCCCGCATACCAGGCCCAGTCGATGTTCTTGCCAGAGAGCAGGTCGCCGATATTCGTCTGCGTTTGCGGCGGCAAGGTGTTGGCCTTGCCCGTGTCCGCATACAGCTTGCTGCTGTCGCCCGAGGCGGGCGCGTTGCTGCTGGGCTGGAACGCCGGCTGCATGGTGTTGACGGCGTAGAACATGCCCGTGCTGTCGGCCGGCGTCAGAGCGCCGTCGTTGGCATAGGCGGGCGCGCCGTTCAAGACCGTGGTCGGCGCCGTGGCGGATGGCGTCAGGCGCAGGAAGTTGCCGTTGGCGTCGACGTCGATCTTGGCGATCGAGCCTTTCGCCACCGACGTGTCCGCGTTCGGGTAGGTAGGCGCGCAGGCGCAGATCAGGTACTGGTGCGTGAGGAAGGAGCCGCCAAACGCGCCGATGAACAGGTTGTCGGCCAGCGCATATTGTTTGGCGATGTCCCACAGCTGCATCTTGCTGCCGTCGTAATAGCCCATCGACAGGCCGCCCGCATCGGAATACGCGGCGAACTTGTCGTTGGCGCCGCCGTTGATCTGCATCTGGTTGTTGTAGAAGCGGTGCACCAGGTCGCGCGTGATTACCGATTGCGGCAGGTACAGGGGGCTGCTGGCGTCGTCGATCTGGAACGGCTTGTTGGGCAGGTTGGCCGATTGTGCCTGCGTGATGACGGTGCTCTGGCCGGCCGCCGTCATGCCGCCCCAGGTGGGCGGCAGCACGGGCAGGGTGCTGCCGTCGATGTCTTTCTGCGGCACATACGAGGATGTCGACGTGGGATTGACGCCCGGCACGCCGTTGGCGCCCGGGAACAGGCCGTACAGATTGTCGAAGCCACGGTTTTCCGCATAGATGACGACGATGGTCTGGATATTGTTCAGCGCCAGCGCGCCGTTCAGGGCGGCCAGCGCGTCGGCGGGCGCCGCCTGCGCGCTGGCGCTGGCGATCAGGGCCGTCACGCTGGCGTTTTCCGCCTTCAGTTTCGCCTGCTCGTCGCCGCTGGCCTTGTTGAAGTCCGACGCCAGGCCCGCTTCGGACACGCCCAGGCGAGCGGCCAGCTTGCCGCTGGCGGACGCAAAGTCGCCGCCATTGCCATCCATGACTTGCGCCAGTTCCGTCGACAGGGCGCTGACGAAGGCGCTGTGCCCGGCGGGGGCGCGCAGCAGCAGTTTTTGCGTGACCTTGGTGCCTGCATCGCCGATGGCTTCATGGCGGATGGCGTCCGTGCCCACGGTTACCAGCACGGCGCCCTGGCCGTCCAAGGTGTAGCTGCCGTCGGCCGAAGTGCGCACGGGGCTGGAAGCGCTGTCGCATGTCAGTTTGGCCGTGGCGCTTTCCAGGCACACCTGGGCGTTTTCATAGTAGCTGCCGATCACCTGGCCCGTGGTGCTGGGCGTGATCGCATAGTTGCTGCCGCAGGCGGCCAGGCCCAGCGACAGCAAGATTGGCAGGGGACGTAAGACGGGGCGGGCTTGCGGTTTCATTGTTCATGCCTTTTGGGTGGAAAACGTCGCATGCTAGGCAGGCAATATGTCAGCTCCATGACATGTCAGCGCCTGTTACATGACGTAATGTACGGACTTGATACATTAGGTTTTGCAGGGTTTTGTCACGCAGCTGTCACATGCCGTTGCTACGCTGCCAGCCCATGATGAAAACGAACTCCACCTTGCTGCTTGCCATTTGCATGCTGTCCGCCTGCCAGCCCGCGCCGCAAAAAGAAGCGTCCGCTCCCGCCGCCTACCTGGCAGGTGCCTATGCGCCCACCCTGAAACATCAGCCTTCCGTGGCCAAGATGACGGCCATGGGCCGCGCCATGTTTTTCGAGCCCAGTCTGTCTGTCTCGGGGAAGATGTCGTGCGCCAGCTGCCACAGCCCTGAGCACGCGTACGGCCCGCCGAATGGGCTGGCGGTGCAGCTGGGCGGCCCTGAGCTCCAGGATGCGGGTACGCGCGCCGCGCCCTCGTTGCGTTACCTGCAGACGGCGCCCGCCTTCACCGAGCACTATCATGACGACGATGGCGATGACAGCGTCGACGCCGGTCCCACCGGCGGGCGCAACTGGGATGGGCGCGCCCAGTCGGGCCACGAGCAGGCGCTGGCGCCATTGTTGTCCAAGCGCGAGATGGGCAACCGCGATGCGGCCGCCGTCGTCGCCAAATTACAGGCCGGACCCCTGGCGGCGCAGTTTCGCCAGACGTATGGCGCGGATATCTTCGAGCAGCCGGGCCAGGCCTTGCGCTGGGCGCTGATGTCGCTGGAAGTGTTCCAGGAAAGCCCGTTGGACTTCTATCCGTACACGAGCAAGTACGACGCCGTGCTGCGCAAGCAGGCCGTCTTGAGCCCGCAGGAAGCGCGCGGCCTGGCTCTGTTCAACGATGAACGCAAGGGTAATTGCGCGTCCTGCCACATCAGCCAGGTCACTTCCGGCGGCGCCTTCCCTCAATTTACGGATTACGGCTTGATCAATATCGGCGTGCCGCGCAATGGCAAGCTGCCCGTCAACGCGGATCCGGCGTTCTTCGACATGGGCTTGTGCGGCCCGGACCGCACCGACTTGATGGCGCACAAGGAGTATTGCGGCAGCTTCAAGACGCCGTCATTGCGCAACGTAGCCCTGCGCAAGGTGTTTTTCCACAACGGCAGCTTTGACAGCCTGGAGCAGGTGCTGCGCTTTTACGTGCAGCGCGATACGGCGCCGCAAAAATGGTATCCGACGGATAAGAACGGCAAGGTGCGCAAATATGACGACTTGCCGCCCGGCCTGGCGGCGAACGTGAACGTGGAAGCGCCGTTCGACCGCCGGCCGGGCCAGGCGCCGGCCCTGAACGACGCGGAGATCGCCGACGTGATCGCCTTCCTGCACACCCTGACGGATGGCTATCAGGCTCCCCCTCCGGTACAGGGAAAACATGGCTAAAAGATATCAAGATACCATTGCTTACAACTACGCCACAAAAGCCTGTTTTTATGTGCGTTAGCGCACGCTAGAAAATTTTAGGCGGGTGTATATTGCGAACTGATCTGTGTCTTTTGATAACAATGAAAGGGAATACCATGAAAGCAAGCAAAAATTGGATGACCGTGTGCGCCGCCGGGATGATGGTTGTGGCACTGGCTGCCTGCCAGAAGAAGGACGATGTCGCCGCTGCCGGTCCTGCGGAACAGGCTGGCCAGAAGATCGATGCGGCCGCTGCCAAGGCTGAAGCCGACATCAAGGCCGCCGCTACCAAGGCCGACGCCGCCGTGAGCCAGGCCGCTGCCGATACGGGCGCCAAGATGGACCAGGTCGCCGCTGACGCCGACAAGAAAATGAGCGAAGCGGCCGATGCCGTGGGCAAGAAAGTGGAAAAAGCCGGCGAAAAGATGCAGGACGCCGCGCACAAGTAATCGTCGCGCCAGGGCTGGCCAGCGCCGGCCCGGTCCCCGCAGCTGCCGTCAGGTGATGGCGGCTGCGGCGACGCCTTCGCTGGCGCCAGCCTGGCTGCCCTGCGCCGCCGTCCCTGCACTTGCACCATCCACCCCGTCCGTTCCCCCCAGCACCACGCTCAAATCGACAAAGCCGTCGCGCCACGCGCGTTCCAGGTCTTGCTCCACCGCTTCCAGCGTCGTTTTTTCCACGTTCTGAAAACCGCGCAAGCCATACGCCCGGTTGCGCCCGTGCGCCTTGGCCAGGTACAGCGCCATGTCGATCAGGTTGACGCTGCGTTCCCACGTGAGGGGCCGTCCCAGCGGCGCCAGCGGATACGGCGCAAAGCCCACGGACACGTGCACCTGGATGGTCTGCCCCTGGTAATGGATGACTTGCGCCGCCATGCCATTGAGGATGCGCCGCGCGATGTCGTCGAGCCCGTCACGCGCGACGGCCGGCAGGAAGGCGAGGAATTCCTCGCCGCCCCAGCGCACGATCATGTCCGTTTCGCGCAACACGTCGTGCAAGGTTTCGGCGATCGTCGTCAGCACGAGGTCGCCCGCCGCATGGCCGTAGCCGTCGTTGATGTGCTTGAAATGGTCGACGTCGAGCAGGAACAGCGCGCCCACGACATCGCCGCCGGCATGGGAATGCTGCGGCTTGCCCGCGTGGCTGCGCATGAATTCCTGGAAATGGCGGCGGTTGTACAGGGCCGTCAGCGGGTCGCGCGAGCTCTGGCGCTTGAGTTCCTGGTTTTTCACCTTCAGCTGCACGTTCGCATGGCGCACCTTGCGGTACAGCAAGCCAACGATGGCGGACGCCATGGCCAGCACCAGCGCCAGCAGCCACCACACGCGCTGCTGCAGGCGGCGGTTGTCGATTTCCGTGCTCTTCAGCTGGTTTTCGCGGCTCAACAGCTCGATCTGGCGCTGTTTCTTTTCCGCCTCATACTTTTCTTGCAGCTCATACACGGCCTTTTGCCGCTGTTGCTCGAACAGCTGGTTGGAAATGCCCCGCTCGCGGTGATACGCCGTGACGGCGCCGCGCAGGTCGCCCGCCTTTTCCAGCGCCATGCCGTATTCCAGCAGCACGGCCTGCATTTCCGGCTGGTTGGCCGTGCGTTCGTAGTAGGCCAGGCCCGTGGCCACGCTTTGCTTGCCTTCTTGCAACCGGCCCTGGCCGATCAGCGCCTGGCCGATATTGAGCCGCGCCGTCGCCTCCACCTGCTCATCATTGACGAGGCGCGCCGCCGTGATGGCTTCATTCGCGTAGCGCAGCGCGCGCGCGTAATCGCCTTCTTTCAGGTAGCTGTCCGACAGATTGACGAGGGTGACGGCGACCATGGCGCGCGCGCCCAGCTGGCGTTCCAGCGCCAGGGCCGCCAGCAGGGCGCGCTGGCCCCGCTGCGGCTGCTGCGCGTCGAGCGCCAGGCCGTATTCCGTATTCTTCGCCTGCGCCATGCGGCCCGGCGACGCCAGGGTGCTGGACACGGCCAGCAATTCATCGAGCACTTCGAAACCCTTGTCGTATTCGCGCATCTGCGTGTACAGCAGGGTGAGGGCATTCAGGGCGGCGGCCAGGCTGGACGGGGATTTGCTCTGGCGCGCCAGGTCGACGGCCGCCTGCAGCTTGGCCAGCGCAAACGGGAAATTGCCTTCCTCGGCCCACGACTGGCCCGCGCTGATGGTGGCCTGCACGCGCACGGGCAAGTCGTCTGTGCCATTGGCGATGCGTTCCGCTTCAAAGGCCAGCAGGTGCGAGGCGCGGCGTTCGTTCCGGGCAAACGTGATGTAGGCCTTGTTGAGCATGCCCTTCGCCAGCGCCACGTCGCTCTTGTTGAGGCGGGCGTAGGCGATCAGCTCTTCGGCCAGCTGCATGGCGATATCGTTCTGCCCCAGGCGCATGCGGGCGTTGCTCAGTTGGGTAAGGAATTCCGCGCGCACGGGCAAGGGGGCGCTGCGCGCCTGCGTTTCCACCTCTTGCAGGCGCTGCAGGGCGCGGGCGGGCACGAAGCGGCCATCGTCGCGCACGGCGGCAAGATACTGCTCCAGGTTGCCGACCTGGGCGTGCGCGGCAGGCGGCAGCATGCAGGCCAATACCAGCAGCCAATGCGCCTTTCGCCATGATGCCCGTCTCTGTCTGCCTGCCAACGTCCCGCTCCCGCAATAACTACCTGTCTGTAACAGATTATATTCTGTTGCAATCAAGAAATATCATGCGCACCGCAGAAATTTGCGAAAGTGCACACGGCGGGCGTTGACAAGGCGCTATTACTGCGCCAGCTGCTGCAGCAGGTACAGGCGCTGGTACAGGCCGCCTTCGATCTGCATCAGGGCATCGTGCGGTCCCGCTTCCGTGATGCGGCCGTGATTGAGCACGATGATACGGTCGGCCTCGCGGATGGTCGACAGGCGGTGGGCGATGGCGATGATGGTCACCTTGCCGCGCAATTCATTGAGGGCCAGTTGCACGATCTGCTCCGTCTGGCTATCGATGCGCGACGTCGCTTCGTCGAGCAGCAAGATGCGCGGCTGGCCGGCCAGCGCGCGGGCAATCGCGATCAGCTGTTTCTGCCCCGACGACAGGCGCGAGCCGCCTTCGCCCAGCGGCGTGTCGTAGCCGTGTTCCAGCGCGGCGATGAAGTCGTGCGCATGGGCGGCGCGCGCGGCCGTCTCGATCTGCTGCTGCGTGTAGCCGCGGCCCATGTCGATGTTTTCGCGCGCCGAGGCGGCCAGCAGGAAGGGGTCTTGCGGCACCAGGCCCACGTCGGCGCGGAAGTGCTCGTTGTCGATGCTGTCGAGGGCCACGCCATTGATGGCGATGCTGCCCTGCGTGACGGGGTAAAAGCGCAGCAGCAGGGACAGCAGGGTCGACTTGCCGCTGCCCGTGTGGCCGACGATGCCGAAGAAGGCACCTTGCGGTATCGTCAGCGACAGGTCGTGCAGCACGGGCTGGTTTTCCACGTAGGCGAAGGTCAGCTTCCTGATGTCGACGGCGGGCAGTTCGCTGCCCGTTTGCGCCTGCCGCAGGGCCGGAGTTTCCCGTCCCTGCGCGTGCTCGAGCGCCTGTGCTTCGTCGAGCAAGGCCGAGACGCGCGCCGTGGCCACCACCGATTGCTGCAGCTGGCTGAACTGCATGGTGATCTGGATCAGCGGCTCGATCACGCGCGCGATGTAGCTGATGAACGCATACAGCACGCCCACTTCCACGGCGCCCATCTCGCGCCGGCCGAAGCTGAAGATGACGACGGCCAGCAGCACGATGTTGAGCATGTCGAGCGCGGGGCGCAGCAGCCAGGCGTTGGCGCGCAATTCCTGCATGCGCGCCGTGTAGTGGTCCTGGTTGATGCCCGTGAAGCGCGCACCGAAGCGTTTTTCCGCGTTATTCGCCTGCAGTACGCTCATGCCGCCGATCGATTCGGCGATCTGGCCGTTGATCTCGCTGCGCAGGGCGCGCGCGCGCGTGACGGCTGGCGCGCTCCAGCGCTGGTACAGGAAGACGATGACCAGCACGGCCGGCAGCAGGGCCAGCACGATCAGCATCAAGCGCCAGTCGAGGAAAGCCATGGCGGCCATAGTGCCGACCAGGACGATGGAGCTGTCGAGGATGACGAACAGCACCTGCACGTACAGCGATTTCACGGCTTCCGTGTCGTTGGTGACGCGGCTGACCAGCTGCCCCGTGATGGCGCGGTCGAAGAAGGCCATCGGCAGGCGCAGCACGTGCTGGTAGACGGTTTCGCGTAGGCGCTGCACCGAGCGCATGGCCAGGCCGGACAGGCGCACCAGCTGCAGATAGCGTAGGCCGGACGCGACCCAGCCCGTCAGCAGGCAGCCGCCCAGCAGCAATGACATGCGCGTCCAGTCGAGGTTGCGCGGCAGCAGATGCTGGTCGATCAGGGCCTTGCCCAGGATCGGGCCCGTCACTTCGAGGGCGGCGGCGATGATCAGCCAGAACGTGGCCCAATATAAATGGCGCAGGTCGGGTGCGGCGGCGCGGCGCAGCAGGCCGATGGCTTGCGCGGCCTGGCGGCGCACGGATTGCGTGGCGGTGGTGGCTTGGTCGGTCTTAGATGGCATCGAGGCTGGCTTCCAGTTGTTGATAGCGCCACTGGCTGGCATACCAGCCGTCGCGCTGCATCAGCGCGTCGTGGTTGCCCGTTTCCGTGACGTGGCCGTCGCGCAGCACCAGGATCAGGTCCGCGTTGACGACGGCGCTCAGACGGTGGCTGGCGATGATGGCGCTGCGCTCGGGGCGGCGCGCGCGCAGTTCTTCCAGGTGCTGCAGGATGCGCGTTTCCGTGCCCGTGTCGACGGCGGACAGCGCATCATCCAAGAGCAGCAAGCCGTTGTCGGCCAGCAGGGCGCGGGCAATCGCCACGCGCTGGCGCTGGCCGCCGGACAGGGTGATGCCTTTCTCGCCCACGTGGGTCTGATAGCCCTCGGGGAACTGCAAAATATCGTCGTGGATGTCGGCCAGTTGCGCCGCCCGCTCCACTTCCTCGCGCGCGGCGCCGGGACGGGCCAGGGCGATATTGTCGGCGATGGTGGCGGAGAACAGGAACGACTCCTGCGGCACCCAGCTGATGGCCGCGCGCAGCGCATGCAAAGTGTAGGCGTCCAGCGCCTGGCCATTCCACGTGGCCGTGCCCGATTGCGGCGTGACTTGACGCAGCAGCACGCGCAGCAGGGTCGACTTGCCGCTGCCCGTCGGGCCCACCAAGCCCAGGGTCTGGCCCGGCAGCAAGCGCAGCGAAATGCCGGACAGGGCCGGTGCCGTCTGGCCCGCATAGGCAAAGCCGACGTCCTGCAATTGCAGGGGGCCGGGCGTGAGCGTGGCGATGGTGCCGTGGTCGTCGATGGCCAGCGGGGCGTCCAGCATCGGTTGCAAGCGCTGCCAGGCGGCGCGGCCCCGTTCGATCAGCGAGAGCACCCAGCCGGCGGCGAACATGGGCCAGATCAGCTGGCCCAGGTACATGGAAAAGCTCGTCAGCGCGCCGATGGTCAGCTGGTCCTGCCACACAAGGTAGCCGCCCAGGCCCAGGGTCAGCGCCGTGGCGGCCGTCAGGGTCAGGCCGACGGCCGGTTCGTACGCCGCTTCCCAGCGTTGCGCCGTCAGGCTGGCGTTGGCCGCATGGCCGGCCAGGGTGGAAAACTGCTTGCTGCTGCGCTCTTCCAGGCCTAGCGCGCGCAAGGTGCGCACGCCCGACAGCGATTCCTGCACATGGTCGTTCAGCGCGGAAAAGCGTTTCAGCGAATCCGTCGACGCCGTGTGGATATGGCTCGAGATGCGCCAGAAAGCCAGTCCCATCAGGGGGAAAGGCAGGAGGGCGATGCAGGCCAGGCGCCAGTCCACGCCCAGCAGCATGATGCCGAGCACCATCAACAGGGTCAAAGTACCGTCGAAGCCGGCCAGCATAGCTTCGCCGGCGGCCATTTCGATGGCGTCGATGTCGTTCGTCGCCAGCGCCATCAGGTCGCCCGTGCGCTGGTTCTGGTAAAACGACGCGCCCTGCTGCGACATGCGCGTGTAAAAGCGCGTGCGCAGCATCACGCCCAGCTGGTAGGCGGCCTTGAACAGGGTGATGCGCCAGCCCACGCGCAGGAAGTAGATGACGACGCCGACGGCGAGCAGGGTCAGCAGCTCAAGCCACAGTTCGGCCGCCGTCATGCGGTGCGCGGCCAGCGCGTCGATGATGGCGCCCACGCGGCGCGGAATCCAGACGGTCAGTGTTGCCACGCCTGTCAGCATGACGGCAGCGGCGGCATACGCCGGCCAATGCTGACGCACGAAGCCGGCGATGAGCCTCGATAAACTCATGGTTACCTTTTGTTTTGTAGTAATGGGGTGTCGCGGGGCGGAAGGGCGGGCACGCGGACGGAAAGTACGCGTAGGATACAACAAGGCGGAAAAGCGCGCTGTGGACGGGTACGCAAAAAACGGGCCGTAGCCCGTTGTTTTGCAGCGTCAGTACTGTGCGCGAGGCTTACTTGCGGCCGCTGCCTTTGCCATTGCCCAGCATGTCGAGCTGTTTCGATGGCGTGCCCTTTGGAGCTGCCTTGGCGGCTGGCGCAGGGGCGTGCTTCACGGCGGCCTTGGCCACGGTCTTGCCGGCGGCGCTGGCTGGCTTGGCGGCCGGTTTGCTCGAAGGAAATGGTTTTGCGGCAGGCTTGGCCGGTGCTGGCGCGGCGGCTTTCGCTGGTGCTGGTGCAGGTGCGGCGGCGGGTGTAGGTGCGGGCTTGGCCGCTTCAGGCTTGGCTGCCGGTTTGGCTTCCACCGCTTTCACGGCTGGCTTGTCGGCGGCTTTCTCGGCAACCTTGGCAGGCGCTGCTTCTGGTTTGGCTGCCGGCGCGGCAACGGGAGTAGGGGCGGGCGCTGCCTTGGCTACCGGCTTGGCCACTTCGGCAGGCTTGGCGGCAACGGGGGCAGGTCGCGCTGCTGGCGTCGGTGCAGGCGCAGCGGCAGGCGCAGCAGGTACAGCGGCCAGTGCAGGCTTGGCTGCGGCAGGAGCGGGTGCCGTTGCGGCGACAGGCGCGGCTTCGTCGAGGCGGGCCTTGGCCGAGGCCAGCAATTCCGCCTGGGTGCTCGAGGCGATGCCGAACAGCTGGCGGCTGTAGGCCAGCACGCTCTCGATGTTCGGCTGCGCCTGGCTGCTGCTGTAGCTGAAGAAGTCGCGCGGGTCCTGCGTTTCCAGCAGGTGCTGCGCCGTTTCCGCCGTCTGCGAGATGGCGGCCTTACCGGCGTTCAGGTTCAGCGCGATGATTTTCTCGGCGCTTTCAAAGACTTTGCTGGTGAGGGTACTGAAGATTTGCAGCTGGCTTTCCAGTTGCGACTTGGCGGCGCTGGAAAATTGTTCAGGAAGCGGAAACATATTTACTCCTTTGTACGGATTAAAATGCTGGCAAAACGCTCTGCAAAATCCCGAAAACCAGAGTTGGCCGCGTTTTGTAAAGTAGGTAGCGTGCTAAACAGCTGATCATAGACTTTTTATGATGCAACGCAATATGAATATTCTAGCGGTGATTCGAGTTAGTTGAAAGCTATTTTCTCAAGGGCGTGTGCCGTGTGCTGGCTTCATTCATGCGCCTGGCGGCATTTGCCGGAAGTTTGCGCCCGCGCAAAGCGTTGTCATGGAATCTATGGCTACGCTTTTGCCAGTGACTATATTCTTGCGCTGCAGCATTCTTGAAAGATACGATGACAATGCACTGGAAGCGCCAGGTACCGTAGTCAACCGAAGGAGTGTCCGCATGGACCTTGTCATCCGCAATGCCAGCCTGCCCGACGGGCGCCGCGCCATCGATATCGCCATCGAGGGCGGCCGCATCGCCGCCGTCGGCCCCGCCTTGCCCGTGACGGGCGCGCAAGAGATCGACGCCGCCGGCGACCTCGTCACGCCGCCGTTCGTCGACGCCCACTTCCACATGGACGCCACGCTCAGCTACGGCTTGCCGCGCGTGAACGCGTCCGGCACCCTGCTCGAAGGGATCGCGCTGTGGGGCGAGCTGAAACCGCAGTTGACGCAGCAGGCGCTGGTGGACCGCGCCCTGCAGTATTGCGACTGGGCCGTGGCGCGGGGCTTGCTGGCCATCCGCTCGCACGTCGATATCTGCGACCCGCGCCTGCTGGCCGTCGAAGCGCTGCTCGACGTCAAGCGGCAAGTGGCGCCATATCTCGATTTGCAGCTGGTGGCCTTTCCGCAGGACGGCATCCTGCGCAGCCCCGGCGCCTTCGATAATCTGAAGCGGGCCATCGCCATGGGCGTCGACGTGGTGGGCGGCATCCCGCATTTCGAGCGCACCATGGCGGACGGCGCGGAATCCGTGCGCCTTCTGTGCGAATTCGCTTGCGAACGGGGACTGATGGTCGACATGCATTGCGACGAGTCGGACGACCCGCTGTCGCGCCACATCGAAACCCTGGCCTTCCACAGCCAGCGCCTTGGCATGCAGGGCAGGGTGACGGGCTCGCACCTGACATCCATGCATTCGATGGACAATTATTATGTGAGCAAACTGCTGCCCCTGATCCGCGAGGCGGGCGTGGCGGCCATCGCCAATCCCCTCATCAACATCACGCTGCAGGCGCGCCACGATACGTATCCGAAGCGGCGCGGCATGACGCGCGTGCCCGAGATGCTGGCTGCCGGCATCCCCGTCGCCTTTGGACACGACTGCGTGATGGACCCGTGGTACAGCCTCGGTTCGGGCGACATGCTGGAAGTGGCGCACATGGGACTGCACGTGGCGCAGATGACGGGCCAGCAAGCGATGCACGACTGCTTCCTGGCAGTGACGGAAACGCCGGCGCGCATCCTGGGTCTCGACGGCTACGGCATCGCGCCCGGCTGCCATGCGGATTTGCTGATCCTCGATTGCGGCAGTACCGTGGAAGCGCTGCGATTGCGCGCGGCGCGGCGCCTGGTGCTGCGGCGCGGGAAAGTCGTCAGCGAAGCGCCGCGCGCGCAATCGCGCCTGCACCTGCAGGGGCGGCCCGAAACGGTCAATTTCCGCCTGGGCCGCTGATACAATCAGCCATCACTTGTTATCGGGAGCACCGCCTTGAAAGAAATTGACATCCGCCCGGCCAGCGAAGCCGACTTCGACGCCATGTGGCCGATCTTCCAGACCCTGGTGGCCGGCGGCGACACGTATTCCTTCCCCGCCGATACGACGCGCGAAGCATGCCACGCCTACTGGTTCGGCCCCGGCGTGCAAAGCTTTGTCGCCACCATGGGCAATGAGCGACTGCTGGGCATGTACAAGCTGGTGGCGAACCAGCCTGGCCATGGTTCGCACGTGGCCAATGCCTCGTTCATGGTCGACCCGGCCGCGCAGGGCGTCGGCGTGGGCCGCCTGCTGGGCGTGCACTGCATGGAAGAAGCGCGCCGCGCGGGCTACCTGGCGATGCAGTTCAACTTCGTCGTCAGCACCAACTTGGCCGCCGTCACCTTGTGGAAAAAACTGGGCTTCACGGTTGTCGCCACCCTGCCGCTGGCCTACCGCCACGCGCAGCTCGGCTATGTCGACGCCTACGTGATGTACCAGCTGCTGACCGATCCGATGCAGTGGCCGGCATGACGGATACGGTCATCGTGATCGAGACGCCGCGCCTGCGCCTGCGTACCGCCAGCGTCGATGATGGGGCGTTTTTCCTCGGGCTGGTGAACGAGCCGACCTGGCTAGCGACCATCGGCGACCGCAACATTCACACCGTGGACGCGGCGCGCGCGGCGCTGGAAACGGGCCCGATCGCGCAGCAGCAGGAACTCGGCTACTCTTTCTATATCGTCGAGCACCGCGGCGATGGCGTGGCAATCGGCATGTGCGGCCTGATCAAACGCGCCACCATGCCGGGTCCCGACATCGGCTACGCGCTGCTGCCCGCGTATTGCGGCCAGGGCCTGGCCTGGGAGGCTGCAGCTAGCGTGCTGCGCCATGCACGTGACGTGCTGTGCCTGCCGGCTGTGTATGGCCTCGTGTCGCCGCAGAACCAGCCTTCGATCAACTTGATCAACAAGCTCGGTTTGCGCTTCGAACGCTTTTCGCGCCAGCCTATCGTTGGCAAGGACATCAATATCTATCGCAAGAGTTTTTCTTAATCTCTCTAGAAAACAACGCGGCAGGACCTACTTGAGGAACAGGTCGCGGTCCGGCGCGAAATGCGCGTACAAGGGCAGGAAGGCGCCGCCAACGGCGCGCGCGTCGGAGCCGACGGTGCCGCCGAGCACCTGCGGCCGGGCGATGCCCTCCCAGCTATAGCATTCCAGCGCGCGCTCGACCTGGGCCAGCAATTGTTCGAGCAGGCCGCGGTCGAAAGAGCCGTCGATAATCACCCCTTCCAGGTCGAGCAGGCAGGTGGCGCTGGTGATGCTCAGTGCGATGGCCCGCGCCGCGTCGTCGAGCCAGGCCACGGTGTGCGTGATGAACGGTTCCTGCAGCGCCCGCCCGTCGTGGGCGGCGGCCGGGTCCAGCCCGGCCAGGGTGTACAACTGCTCGAGGTTGAACAGGGAAGCGTCGCCCAGCAACTGGCCCGGCGGGTTCCTGGCGCCGGCCGTGGCCATGCCGAGCGGCAAGGAGCCGACTGCGCCGGCGTTGCCGTGCAGGCCGCTGTGCAAATGGCTGTTGATGACCAGGCCGCCACCGATGAAGATGTCGACGAAGACGTACAGGAAGTTCTTGATGCTGCGCCCGCGCCCCAGCACCAGCTCGGCGACGCAGGCGGCAGCCGTGTCCTTGGCGAACTCGATCGGCAACGCCGTCATCGTTTGCACGCGCTGGCCGATGTCGATGCTGTCCCACGCGTTGGCCTGCTCCGGCGCCATCTCGAGCAGATTCTGCCAGCCGCCCAAGCCCAGCGGCGCGGCGATGCCGACGCCGCACAGGCGCGGCAGCAACTTCGGTCCCAGCAGCACGGCCATGCTTTTCAGCGCCGACTCGATCTGGCCGAACACGGTGTCGGGGACGGGAAAGGAATAGGGAAACGACAGGCGCTCGCGCGTCTTGCCGACGAAATCGACCAGCAACACGTCGAGGCTGCGCCGGCCGATCTTGATGCCGATCGAGAAGGCGCCGTCCGGATTGAGCATGATGGGCACCGACGGCTGGCCGACCTTGCCCCGCACGGGCGCGCGCTTGCTGACCAGGCCGTCTTCCAGCAGGCGATTGATGATCAGGGAAATCGTTTGCGTGCTCAGGTTGGTCAGCCGGGCCAGGTCGGCCTTTGGCATGCTGCCGTGCAAGCGCACGGCCTGCAGCACCACCCGCTCGTTGAACTGGCTCATGCCCATCTGGTTCGAGCCGCGCGGCTGCAGCCATGGAGCATCGTCGATGGCTGCTTGCGGCGCGCACGCCTCTTCGGTAAAGCTGTCTGACATGGCGGGGCGGGGGCCGGTT
>NZ_LNCE01000064.1:0-21288 GCF_001445815.1 Janthinobacterium sp. Ant5-2-1
CTATCGTTGTCCTGCTGCACGTTCTCGCGGCTTACGGGATCGTGACGGGCTTGGGCAAGCGGTTGGTCACCAAAATGATGGAACCGGTTGAAACCAAGATTATCGAGGAAGTCAAACCGCCTCCACCGAAGGATCTTCCACCGCCACCACCGCCGCCAGAAATGAAAGCGCCACCGCCGCCATTCATTCCGCCAGTCGAGGTGAACGTGCAGCAGCCGCCACCACAGCAAAACGTGATTGCAAATACGACTGCTGTGAAGCCAGCCACGAATGTATTGGCACCGCCGGCACCGCCTGCACAGCCTGCGCCAACTCCTGGACCAGCCAAATCGGTGCGTACGCCGGCCGTGGTTGACTTCAGTGTCTGCGAAAAGCCGGCTTATCCAAAGTCGTCGCAGCGCAATGAGGAAACCGGTGTGGTGACACTGTCGTTCCTGATCGGTGTAGACGGCAAGGTCGCTGATTCGAAGATCGTGAAGTCCAGCGGCTTCAGAGACCTGGACAAAGCCGCGGTGCAAGGTATCAGCCGCTGTACATTTAAGCCGGCAACAGTAGACGGCAAGCCGGAACAAGGCTGGCAGCAAATGCAATACGTTTGGTCGCTGGATTAAAACCCGAGGCAGTTATCCCCTGTCTCACACTATGATTTCGTTGTCATTACGTTCAGCGATCTGTTATTTTTAATTTTGGAGGAAGCATGTTTAAGAATACCCGTTTGTCCGCATTTTTTGCCGCGGTTCTGTTGTCCGTTACCGCTACTACCGCTCTGGTAGCAGCTCCGGCATTCGCTGACGCGCCAGCATCGGCTGCCGCTTCGGCTCCAGCGGCAGACGCTGCAGCAGCACCAGCACCAGCTGCTGATGCAGCAGCTCCAGCAGCAGACGCAGCAGCTCCAGCCGCTGATGCAGCAGCTCCAGCCAAAACTGAAGAAGTCCACAACCCGTTCGGCCTGCAAGCAGTGTGGGACGGCGGCTTCGTGCCACGCGCCACCCTGATCATCCTGGCCATCATGTCGATCGGCAGCTGGTACATCATCATCACCAAGCTGATGGATCAAATGAAGATCTTCAAGCAAGCTAAAGAAACCGCTGCCAAATTCTGGAAAGCACCTTCGATCGCTGCTGGCTCGGCAACCCTGACCGAAGGCTCGCCATTCCGCTTCATCGCTGAATCGGGCACCAAGGCAACGGCTCACCATGACGGCGCCCTGCTGGAACAAATCGATCTGTCGACCTGGGTGACGATGTCGATCCAGCGCGCTTCGGACAAAGTCCAATCGCGTCTGCAAGATGGCCTGTCGTTCCTGGCAACCGTTGGTTCGACCGCACCGTTTATCGGTCTGTTCGGTACCGTTTGGGGTATTTACGGCGCGCTGACCAACATCGGCATGACCGGTAACGCTTCGATCGATAAAGTTGCAGGTCCAGTTGGTGAAGCACTGATCATGACCGCTTTCGGTCTGCTGGTCGCCGTTCCTGCCGTTCTGGGTTACAACTGGCTGGTGCGTCGTAACAAAACCGCAATGGAAGACGTACGCTCGTTCAGCGCCGACGTTCACTCGGTACTGATCTCCGGCGCAATGTCGACCAGCGAAGCTGGCCGTGCTGCCGGCGCTAAAAAGATCGGATAAGAATCATGTCGATGTCCGTCGGCTCCGACAGCGGAGATGAAGATCAAGTAATGTCAGAAATCAACACGACGCCGCTCGTCGACATCATGTTGGTTTTGCTGATCATTTTCTTGATCACCAGTCCGGTTGTCCTCAAATTGCAGAAAATCGATCTGCCGATCGAGGCCAACCAAGCCCTTCAAAGCAAGCCAGAAAACGTCAACATCGTTGTCAACAAGGATGGCGAGATTTATCTGGGCCAGAAGAAACTGAAAGATACGAGCGAACTGTTCGATTATCTGAAAGTTGAAGCAGTGAAAGTACCGCAGCCGGAAGTACACGTTCGTGGCGACCAAGAAACACGCTACGAATCGATCGGCCGGGTTATTTACACGACCCAACGTGCCGGGATCCAGAAGGTCGGCTTCATCACCGAACCACCTGACAAGGGCTGATAGCGACTGGCAGCGGCGCCCCGGCAACAAGGGCGCGCCACTGCCGGAAGCTGACCGGGCGGCAGTTTCGCCCGGTGCTTCGTTGGACTTCTTAAAGGAAACACTATGAGTATGAATGTCGGTTCGGGAAGCGCTCCAGGCGCGGATCCGGAACCAATGATGGAACTGAACATGACGCCCCTCATCGACGTGATGCTGGTGCTGATTATCATGTTGATCATCACGATTCCTAAGCAAAACCACTCGGTGAACTTGAACATGCCGGTCGGCACACCGCCGCCACCGACAACCGAACCAGTGGTCGTCACGATCGATGTCGATTTTGACGGTACGATCTTGTGGGACAATCAGGTCGTTCCTGACCGCGCTTCGCTGGAAGCCAAGCTGAGCAACGTCGCTGCGCAAGCAGACCAGCCGGAAGTGCATCTGCGTCCGAACAAGCTGGTGGAATACAAAGTCGTCGCCGGTGTGATGGCGTCGGCGCAGCGTCTGGGCGTGACCAAAATCGGTCTGGTCGGCAACGAGCAATTCCAGTAAGCTGCAGCAATCAGGTTCTCTTTACATCCGAATAGGCAGGACTTCCTGCCTATTCGCTTTTTACTGAAAGACTTTCTTATGTCCAAGTTTCGTCTCGCTCATCTCGGCCTCGTCATGGCCGCTATCGGTTTTACCGCAGCAACTCCCGTAATCGGCCTGGGCTCGCTGGCATACGCCGCGGACACCGTGCGTGCCGAAGTGGGCAAGCCACTGCAAGAAGCGCAAAAACTCGCTAGCAGCGGCAAAAACAAGGAAGCGCTGGCCAAGCTGCGCGAAGCTGACAGCGTCGGCGGCAAGACCGCCTTTGAAAGCTACCAGATCGAGCGCGTGCGCGCCTCGGCCGCTGCTGCCGCCGGCGACAACGGCACCGCCATCAAGGCGTTTGAAGCCGTCATCAATTCCGGCCGCCTGAGCGCCGCCGAAGCACCCAAATTCACGCAAGCGCTGGCAGGCATGTACTACCGCGCCAAGGACTGGCCGAACACCATCACCTGGATCAAACGCTCGCTGAAAGACCGCGAAGATCCACAGATGCGCGAACTGCTGATCCAGACCTACTACGTCAGCGGCAACTACGCCGAAGCGGCGAAGGAACTGCAATCGCGCGGCGGCAACTCGGAAGCGAGCCTGCAAATGCTGGCCAACATCCAGTTGAAGCAGAACGACAAGGCTGGCTATGTATCCACCCTGGAAAAACTGGCATCGAGCTATCCGAAAACCAGCTACTGGGCCGACCTGCTGAACCGCGTTTCCGGCAAACCTGGCTTCTCGCAGCGCCTCGGCCTGGACGTCCAGCGCCTGCGCCTGGCCAACGGCCTGTTCACCAAGCCGTCCGAATACATGGAAATCAGCCAGCTGGCCCTGCAAGCAGGCAATCCTGGCGAAGCGCTGAGCATCATCGAACAGGGCTACAAAAAAGGCGTGCTGGGCACCGGCACCGATGCCGCCCGTCACCAGCGCCTGAAAGACCTGGCCCTGAAGACCCAGGCTGACCTGAAGGCCAACGCCGCCAAGTCGGAAGCGGAATACGTCAAGAACAAGGACGCCGACAGCTTGAGCAAGCTGGGCTTCGCCCTGGTCTACGATGGCCAAGCCGACAAAGGCCTGGGCCTGATGAACGACGCCGTGAAAATGGGCACCGCCAAGTATGCGGAAGAAGCCAAGCTGCACCTGGGCATCGCCTACATCCACGCCGGCAAGAAATCCAACGCATCGACCGCGCTGAAAGCCGTCAAAGGCACGGATGGCGCGGCTGACCTGGCTCGCTACTGGGCATTGATGAATAAATAAGATAATATCGCCAAGATATTGTCGGGCAGCTAGTTGAGTGCCCATCGCGAAAAGCGTTGCCAGCACACCCGCCGGCAACGCTTTTTATCATTTCAGCAGGGAAATTGCCCCTGCGCCCGCCCTGCCGGGTGTGCATCCCTGAAACAGTCCGTATAATCCCCCTTTTGGCACAGTTTTTCATCAGATTCCTATGAAGGTATTCCGCGGACTTCCCAATGCCCAGGCACGAGCGCCTTGCGCTCTGACCATCGGCAATTTTGACGGTGTCCACATCGGCCATCAGGCCTTGCTGGCGCGCGTGCGCGAAGCTGCCACCGAACTCGGCATCGAAGCGGCCGTGATGACGTTCGAGCCGCACCCGCGCGAGTTCTTCGCGCAGCGCGCGGGCGACCTGTCGAAGGCGCCGCAGCGCATCGCCAACCTGCGCGACAAGCTGCAATCGCTGGAAGACGCCGGCATCGACCGGGTCGTCGTCGAGCACTTCAGCGCCCAGTTCGCCGCCTTGACGCCGCAGGAATTCACGGAAAAAGTCCTCGTCGACGGCTTGCACGTGAAATGGCTGATGGTCGGCGACGACTTCTGCTATGGCGCCCGGCGCGCCGGCGACGTCGCCATGCTGCAGGAAGCGGGTCGCCAATATGGTTTCCACGTAGAAACATTACCGACGGTGATGAATGGCAGCACGCGCATCTCCTCGTCGGCCGTGCGCCTGGCCCTGGCCGCCGGCGATTTCCCGCTGGCCACGCAGCTGCTCGGTCATCCTTACGCCATTTCCGGCCATGTCATCCACGGCCAGAAGCTGGGCCGCACGCTCGGTTTCCCCACCCTGAACCTGCGCGTGGCGCACCGCCCCGCCCTGTCCGGCATCTTCATCGTGCAGGTACACGGCCTGGGGCCGGCACCGCTGCCCGCCGTGGCCAGTCTCGGCGTGCGCCCCACCGTCGACGACAGCGGCCGCGTCTTGCTGGAAGTGCATCTGTTCGATTTCGCCCAGTCCTGCTACGGCAAGCTGGTACGCGTGGAGTTTCTGGAAAAGCTGCGCGACGAAGAAAAGTACGACGACTTGCCCACCCTGACGGCCGCCATCGAGCGCGACTCGAACCAGGCGCGCGCCTACTTCGAGCAGCGCAGCGGCGCCATTACCGCCACCGACCGAATTTGACGCCGGCCAACTCCGCCGACTGGCGGCACCTGCCGCCGCAAACCATTCAATATCATTAAAGAAGATTATGTCCGATCAAAACAAGCCAGCCACGCCCAAGCAGAACAAGAAGCCTGAAAGCAAATACCCGGTCAACATGACGGAAACCCCGTTCCCGATGCGCGGCGACATGGCCAAGCGCGAGCCGCAATGGGTACAGCAATGGCAAGACAAGAAAATCTACGAACGCGTGCGCAAGGCTGCCGCCGGCCGTCCGAAATTCATCCTGCACGACGGCCCGCCGTACGCGAATGGCGACATCCACCTGGGCCACGCCGTCAACAAGATCCTGAAGGACATGGTCGTCAAGTCGCGCTCGCTGGCCGGCTTCGACGCGCCGTATGTACCGGGCTGGGATTGCCACGGCATGCCAATCGAGATCCAGATCGAAAAACTGCACGGCAAGAACCTGCCGACGGCCGAAGTGCTGGAAAAGGCGCGCGCCTACGCCAACGTGCAGGTCGAGCGCCAGAAGAAAGACTTTATCCGCCTGGGCGTGCTGGGCGAGTGGGACAACCCGTATTTGACGATGGCGCACGGCAATGAAGCGGACGAATTGCGCGCGCTGGGCAAGCTGCTGGAAAAAGGCTATGTCTACCGCGGCCTGAAACCCGTCAACTGGTGCTTCGACTGCCAGTCGGCCCTGGCCGAGGCGGAAGTGGAATACGCGGAAAAACGCGATCCCGCCATCGATGTCGGCTTCAAGTTCGCCGAGCCGGCCAAACTGGCGGCCGCCTTCGGCCTGCCATCGCTGCCGACCGATAACGGTTTCATCGTCATCTGGACCACGACGCCGTGGACCATCCCGTCGAACCAGGCGCTGAACGTGCACCCGGAAGTCAAATACGCACTGGTGAAAACCGAGCGCGATGGTCAGCCATTGCTGCTGATCCTGGCGCAAGACCTGGTCGTGGCCAGCCTGGCGCGCTTCAAGCTCGAGGGCACGACGATCGCCACCTGCGACGGCGCGGCCCTGGCCGGCATCAGCTTCCGCCACCCGCTGCATGCGAGCGACGCTTTCTATGACCGCCTGTCGCCTTTGTACCTGGCCGAATACGTGACCACGGAAAGCGGCACGGGCGTGGTGCACTCGGCGCCAGCCTACGGTCTGGACGACTTCATCTCGTGCAAGGCGCACGGCATGAAGGACGACGACATCATCAAGCCCGTCATGGGCGACGGCAAGTTCGCCTCGACCCTGCCCCTGTTCGGCGGCATGACCATCTGGGAAGCGTCGAAGCCGATCTGCAACGCCCTGCGCGAAGCGGGCGCGCTGTTCGAAGTCAAGATGTTCGACCACAGCTACATGCATTGCTGGCGCCATAAGACGCCGATCATCTACCGCGCCACCTCGCAGTGGTTCGCCGGCATGGACGTGACGCCGAAAGACGGCGGCGCGACCCTGCGCGAGACGGCCCTGAAAGGCATCGCCGACACCGAGTTCTTCCCGGACTGGGGCCAGGCGCGCCTGCACGGCATGATCGCCAACCGTCCCGACTGGACCCTGTCGCGCCAGCGCCAGTGGGGCGTGCCGATGGCCTTCATCGTGCACAAGGAAACGGGCGACCTGCATCCGCGCACGCCGGAACTGCTGGAGCAAGTGGCCAAGCTGATCGAAAAAGACGGCATCGAGGCATGGCAGGCGCTCGATCTGAAAGACCTGATCGGCGACGAAGCGGCCATCTACGCCAAGAACAAGGACACCTTGGACGTGTGGTTCGATTCCGGCGCCACGCACCAGACGGTGCTGGGCGGCCCGCAAGGCCACGGTTCGCACTCGACGCAGCTGCAATTCCCGGCCGACCTGTACCTGGAAGGCTCGGACCAGCATCGCGGCTGGTTCCACTCGTCGCTGCTCGTGTCGTCGATGCTGAATGGCCGTCCGCCGTATAAAGCCCTGCTGACGCACGGCTTCACGGTCGATGGCGAAGGCAAGAAGATGTCCAAGTCGCTGGGCAACACGCTGGCGCCGCAAAAGATCTCGGACACCCTGGGCGCGGACATCCTGCGCCTGTGGATCGCCTCGACCGACTACACGGGCGAGCTGTCGATCTCCGACGAGATCCTGAAGCGCGTGACGGAATCGTACCGCCGCATCCGCAACACCCTGCGCTTCCTGCTGGCCAATACGTCGGACTTCAATCCGGCCACGGACGCCGTGCCGGTGGCGGAGATGTTCGAGATCGACCGCTATGCGCTGGCCAACATGGCGTCGCTGCAAACGCAGATCGAGAACAACTACGCGCGCTACGAATTCCATCCGGTCGTGTCGAAGCTGCAGACGTACTGCTCGGAAGACCTGGGCGGCTTCTATCTGGACATCCTGAAGGACCGGTTGTACACCTCGGGCCTGACGTCGCACGCGCGCCGTTCCGCGCAGACGGCCCTGTGGCACATCACGCAAAGCCTGCTGCGCCTGATGGCCCCTGCCCTGTCGTTCACGGCCGAAGAAGCTTGGGCCGTCTTCGCAGGAAGCGAAGCGTATGCCGCCAGCGATGAAACCATCTTCACGCAAACCTGGTGGCAGCTGCCGGAAGTGTCGGACGCCGCCGCCCTGCTGGAGAAATACACGGCACTGCGCGCCGTGCGCACGGACGTGACGAAACAGCTGGAAGACTTGCGCACCTCTGGCGCCATCGGTTCGTCGCTGCAAGCGGAACTGACGATCAAGGCCGCGCCGATGAAGTACAAGCTGCTCACCACCCTGGGCGAGGACTTGAAGTTCGTCTTCATCACCTCGCAGGCAACGGTGGCTGAAGTAGCCGACGAAGCGGCCGAGGAAGTGGTCGTGGCCGCGTCGACGGCGCCGAAGTGCGAGCGCTGCTGGCACTACCGTGCGGACGTGGGCACGGACGCCGCGCATGCTACTCTGTGCGGCCGCTGCGTCAGCAATCTGTTTGGCGCGGGCGAGAAACGCCGCTTCGCATAAAACAGCGCGGGACACGTTCCTGCGCCGCTTCCCACCGCCGCTGCCCGCAAGGGTAGCGGCGGTCTTATCTTCCCTGGAAAAATATGGCCACTAAAAACCGTTTTTCATCGAAATCGTCATCTTCGGCGTCGCTCGTGCCCTGGCTGGGCATTGCCGCCATCGTCATCCTGTTCGACCAGATCACCAAGATCACGATCCTGAAGACCTTCCGCTATGCGCAAGAGATGGTCATCACCTCGTATTTCAATCTGGTGCTCGCGTATAACAAGGGCGCCGCGTTCAGCTTCCTGTCCGACCAGGGCGGCTGGCAGCGCTATTTTTTCACCGGCATCGCCCTGGCGGCCGCCATCTACATCGTCTATCTGCTGAAAAAGCACGCGGGCCAGCGCATGTTCTGCTGGGCTCTGGCGCTGATCCTCGGCGGCGCGCTGGGCAACGCCATCGACCGCCTGGTGTACGGCCACGTGGTCGACTTCCTCGACTTCCACTGGAAAAGCTGGGGCCATTTCCCCGCTTTCAATATCGCCGACAGCGCCATCTGCATCGGCGCGGCCCTGTTCATCATCGATGAACTGCGCCGGGTAAACAAATAACACGCGGGAGAACGGCATGGAATTGTCCGGCAAAAAAATCGTCCTGGGACTGTCAGGCGGCGTCGCCTGCTACAAGGCGGCGGAACTGTGCCGCGCGCTGACCAAGGCCGGCGCCTCGGTGCAAGTGGTGATGACGGATGCGGCCAGCCACTTCATCACGGCCGTCACGATGCAGGCCCTGTCCGGCCACCCCGTGCACACGAGCCAGTGGGATGCGCGCATAGCCAACAACATGGCGCATATCGATTTGACGCGCCATGCGGACGCCATCCTGATCGCCCCGTGTTCGGCCGATTTTCTGCGCAAGCTGGCGCACGGCGTGTGCGACGACCTGCTGTCGACCCTGTGCCTGGCCCGCCCATCCCACCTGCCCCTGCTGGTGGCGCCGGCCATGAACGTGGAAATGTGGCAGAACCCGGCCACGCAGCGCAATGTGCAGCAGCTGCGCGACGACGGCATCAAGCTGTTCGGCCCAGCCGCCGGCGAACAGGCGTGCGGCGAAGTGGGCCTGGGCCGCATGCTGGAACCGGAGCAATTGCTGACGGAACTGATCGCCGCCTTCCAGCCGAAAGTCCTGGCGGGCAAGCGCGTGCTGGTCACGGCCGGCCCCACGTTCGAAGCCATCGACCCCGTGCGCGGCATCACCAATCTGTCCTCGGGCAAGATGGGCTATGCGGTGGCGCGCGCGGCGCGCGAAGCGGGCGCCGAGGTGCTGCTCATTTCCGGCCCGACGGCCCTGGACGCGCCATTCGGCGTGCGCCGCATCGACGTGCAAAGCGCGCAGCAGATGCATGACGCCGTGCTGGCCCACGTCGACGGCCAGCACGTCTTCGTCGCCGTGGCCGCCGTGGCCGACTGGCGCGTGGCCAACGCCAGCGACCAGAAGATGAAAAAGCAGGCCGACGGCTCCGTGCCCGAACTGCAGTTCGTGCAAAACCCCGACATCCTGGCCACCGTGGCGGCACGCACCAACCTGGCCGGCTATCCGTATTGCGTGGGTTTTGCCGCCGAATCGGAAAATCTCGTGGAGTTCGGCTCGACCAAGCGTGAGAAAAAGGGTATCCCCCTCCTGGTCGGCAATATCGGCCAGAACACCTTTGGCCAGGACGACAACACCATCATCCTGTTCGACGAGGAAGGCCATACCGTGCTGCCGCGCGCCTCGAAACTGAACCTGGCGCGCCAGCTGATCTCGGAAATCTCGAAGCGCATTGCCAAGAATTCGCTGCTCAAATAATCCCTTTAAACGACTTAGCTTAGTTAGTTAGATTCATGAAAAATATCGACATCAAGATCCTCGACGCCCGCATGAAAGAACTGCTGCCGGCCTACGCCACGCCAGGCAGCGCCGGCCTGGACCTGCGCGCCTGCATCGACGAGGCCATCACCATCGAAGCCGGCCAGACCGTGCTCATTCCCACCGGCCTGGCCATCCACATCGGCGACCCGTCGTATGCGGCCATGATCCTGCCGCGCAGCGGCATGGGCCACAAAAACGGCATCGTATTGGGGAATCTGGTAGGCTTGATCGACTCCGATTACCAGGGCCAGCTGATGGTATCGACCTGGAACCGGGGCCAGAGCGCTTTCACGCTCAACCCCATGGAACGCCTGGCGCAACTGATTATCGTGCCGGTGCTGCAAGTGGGCTTTAACGTCGTCGAGGAATTCGGCGACAGCGAACGCGGTGTTGGCGGTTTCGGCAGCACCGGCAAACATTAACAGCGACTGACAAACCGTAGCGAGCGGATGTGAGTTGTGGCTGAGAAGCGGAGCTGTGCGAATGCACAGTGAGCATCGGAGGCCGCAAATCGCGCCGCGCAGTAGGTTTTGTCAGGAGCTACACGAAGGAATAGTCCATGCCAGGTTTCCGCCATCTGATCCCAGCCCCAACTTCGCTGCGCCGATTGGCCACTCCTCTCCTTTTGGCCAGCGCGGCCATCCTCGCCGGCTGTACCACGCCGGCGACGAATGTCAGCGGTCCGTTCAACGTCGTGCCGGCGCCCGATGCGCCCGCCTTCACGGCGCAGCAAAAGGCGGCGCAGGAAGAACTGGTGAAGATGGTGGCGCTGCAGGACCGCCTGTCGAAAGTCTCGGCGCCTCTGCTGATCAACAATGCGGACCTGTGCAAGACGTATGCGCGCAACCTGCTGGGCTTCACGGCGCAGAACAAGTATTCCTACCCTGGCATCTATGCCGACGCGGCGCAGGCGGCCCTCGGCTATGGCGAACAGATGCAGGTGTCCGGCGTCTTGCCGGGCAGCGGCGCCGCGCGCGCCGGCTTGCGCAAGGGCGACGGCTTGCTGGCCGCCGAAGGCAAGCCGCTGCCGGCCGGCCCGAAAGCGGAAGGCCCGTTCGGCGCCATCGTCGGCCCGCTGGCCTCGAAAAGCGCAAGCCTGAACATGACCATCGCCCGCGACGGCCAGCAGCAGGACCTGAAAATTCCCGTCACGCGCGCCTGCGCCTTCCGCGTCGCCCTGGGTAATGCGGACAATATCAACGCGTATTCGGACGGCGGACGCATCATGCTCACGCGCGGCATGGTCAATGCGGCGCAAAACGACGAAGGCATCGCCTTCGTCATCGCCCGCGAAATGGCACACAACATCCTCGACCACGCGCGCAGCCAGCGCACGGCAGGCACGGCCGGCAGCATCATCGACAGCCTCGGCGCCGTGCAGCCCGACGTGTCGATGCTGACGGGCGCCGCCGGCATCAAGGCCATGCCGCAGGAACTCGACGTGCAAGCCGACACTCTGGCCATCTACCTGCTGGCGCGCGCCGGCTACAACGTCGACAACGCCGCCCGCTTCTGGCAGCGCCTGGCCGCGCAAGTGCCGGCCACGGTCGCCAATGGCTACACGGCCCTGCACCCGGGCACCAACTCGCGCATGGCGGCCGTCAACCGCGCCGTCATCGACGTGCGCGCAAAGCAGGCGGCGAAGAAGCCGTTGAAGCCTTAAACGCCAAAGGCGCCTGATGCAGCAGGTTTGCTCAGGCGCCGGGGAAATTCGGGAAATAGGTGCCCATGACCCAGGTCAGGGCGCCGCAAAATACCACCGCCAGGAACAGGGCGATGAGCAGTTTGCCAAACTTGGGGATGCCGTCATCTTGCGTCTTTTGGTCGTTCGGCATGAAAACTCTCCGCAGGCTGTTGGAGAGCGTAGTATAGCCACAATATTGAAAAATATTCCATACTTTGCCGCGTAGCTGCGGCTTTCCTTCCGCGCCCCATGGACAGCATCGACCTTGAAGTTCTGAAAACCAGCGCCGCCTGGCTCGCCGCCGGCCACCGCTGCGAACTCGTCACCGTCATCAAGACGTGGGGCTCCAGTCCCCGCCCCGTGGGCGCCACTCTGGCCATCTGCGACGATGGCACGGTGGTCGGTTCCGTCTCCGGCGGCTGCATCGAAGATGACTTGATCGACACCGTGCGCGTGCACGGCATCGTGCGTACGCAGCCGGAAATCGTCAGCTACGGCATCAGCGCCGACGAGGCGCACCGCTTCGGCCTGCCCTGCGGCGGCACCATCGAACTGGCCATCGAACCGCTGCATGCGGACAGCCGTGTGGCCGAACTGCTGGCGCGCCTGGAAGCGCATGAACTGGTCGAACGCCGGCTCGACCTGCGCAGCGGCGCCGTCACCCTGCAACGTGCCACGCCGGGCGCCGTGCTGGCCCTGGAAGATGGCGTACTCACCACGCAGCACGGCCCCCGCTGGCGCTTGCTGATCATCGGCGCCAGCCAGCTGTCGCGCTTCGTGGCGCAGATCGCCACGGCCATGGATTACCACGTCATCGTCTGCGACCCGCGCGAGGAATACCGGGGCGGCTGGAACGTGCCCGGCGTGCCCCTGCTGCACGCCATGCCGGACGACCTCGTGCTCGAACTCAAGCTCGACAGCCGCAGCGCCGTCGTCGCCCTCACGCACGACCCCAAGCTCGACGACCTGGCCCTGATGGAAGCGTTGAAGTCGCCCGCGTTTTACGTGGGCGCCATCGGCTCGCGCGCGAATAACGCCAAGCGGCGCGAACGGCTGCTGCAGTTCGACGTCAGCGCCGAGCAGCTGGCGCGCCTGCACGGTCCCATCGGCCTCTACATCGGTAGCAAGACGCCGGCCGAAATCGCCATTTCCATCCTGGCCGAACTGACGGCCGTGAAAAATGGCGTGCCCGACGCCCTGCAGATCCAGCATGCGGCGGCACTTAGCCCGCCCACCACCGACATCTGCGCCCGCTAAAGGCACAAAGCAAGAAACGCGGTGCGCCCGCATCGCCTCCCTGACACCGTTCCTGATACGCTTCCTGATTTCCTGCCCACCATGACCCTGCTGCACTGGACCCTCCCCCTGCCCGCCGGCTACCGCCGCGACGACGTCATCGCCTTCCACAGCCGCGATGGCGAAGCCGTGGCCGAACAGGTCACCGAGACTGGCCTGCGCAAGGGCATCCTGCTGCAAGGCGTGCCGGTCGTGCTGCACGTCGCATTCACGGACGCCGCCGCCGTCTGCCGTGCGGAGATCGACGGCGATGCGGACCTTCAAACGCCGCTGCACGGCGCCTTGTTGAACATCCTCGGCCTGCGCATCGACCCGCAGCCGTTCGCGCAACTGGCCGCCAGCGACCCGCTGCTGGCGCCTCTGGTCAGCGTCAATCCGGACCTGCGCATCGTGCAATCGGCCAGCCCGTTCGAAGCGCTGACCTGGGCCATCATCGGCCAGCAGATCAACCTGCCGTTCGCCATTTCCCTGCGCCGCACGTTCATTCTGCAGGCGGGGCGCCGGCACGGCAGCGGCCTATGGTGCTATCCCGAGGCGCGCGACGTGGCACGGTTGTCGGTGGAAGAGCTGACCAGCCGCAAATTCTCGCGCGCCAAGGCGGAAACCGTGCTGCGCCTGGCGCGCCTCGTCGATGAGGGAGAACTGTCGCTGGAGCTGCCGGCGTCCGGCGACGTGGCGGCGATTTCCCAGGCGCTGCTGGCCGTGAAAGGCATCGGCCCGTGGACCGTCAACTACGCGCTGCTGCGCGGCTACGGCTATGCCGACTGCTCGCTGCACGGCGACGTGGCCATCCGCGCCGCCCTGCAAAAGCTGCTCGGCGAAGTAACGAAACCTGACATGGCCCGCACGGAACAGTGGCTGCGCCAGTACGCGCCGCACCGCACCATGGCGGCCGCCCACCTGTGGGCCAGCCTGCATCCAAAAAATAATCCGCCAGCGCGGGAATAAACGGTGGGCGGCATGCGTCTATCCCTTGCAAGCCCTCAAAACCTCAAGGAGACCATCATGCGTTTTACCACTTTTGCCGCCACCGCCCTGTTCACCGCCTTGTCCGCCCCGCTGGCTTTCGCCGCCGACGTCATGCCCGCCAACGGCATGCTGGTCAACGCCAGCGGCATGACCGTGTACGTGTTCGACAAGGATGTCGCCGACAGCGGCAAGAGCGCCTGCAGCGGCGGCTGCCTGGTGGCCTGGCCCGCCGTCATCGCCACCGAAGCGGCGCCCGCTGCCCCGTATGGCAGCATCAAGCGCGAAGACAACGGCGCCATGCAGCTGACCTACAAGGGCAAGCCCCTGTACCTGTACAAGGAAGACAAGAAGCCGGGCGACGTGGCCGGCGACAATTTCAAGAACGTGTGGCACGTCGTCAAGCCGTAAGCAGCCCTCCCCGCCGCCACGATGACCACGCCAGAGGATAGCCGCCAGTTGCAAGCGTGCCTGCCCGGCCTGCGCCGCTATGCGCGCGCGCTGGCAGGCGCCTTGCACGCGGATGACCTGGTGCAGGACACCGTCGAGCGTGCGTGGCGCAAGCTGGATCAACGCAGCGGCGAGATGCGGCCGTGGCTGTTCTCCATCATGCACAACCTGCACGTGGATCAATTGCGCCGCCCCGGCCTGGCGCTGCAGGAGCTCGACGACGACGCCCTGCTGCCCGCGCCCGAACGCGCGCCCGGGCAAGCCATCGCCATCGGCGAAATGGATGCGGCGCTGGCCCGCTTGCCGCTGGGGCAGCGCGAAGTGATCCTGCTCGTCGCGCTGGAACAGATGCCGTACGAGCAGGTGGCGGCCACCCTGGCCATCCCCGTCGGCACCGTCATGTCGCGCCTGTCGCGCGGGCGCGAGCGGCTGCGCGAATTGCTCGACGGCCGCCCCGCCGGCAGCCATGGCGCCCCCACCCTGAAAGTCGTGAAATGACAACGCAAGCCATCAGCGAAGCGCAATTGCACGCCCTGGCCGACGGCGTCCTGCCCGAGGAGCAGCGCGCGGCCATCGACGCCCACCTGCGCGCGCATCCCGACGATGCCGCCCGGGTCGACGCCTGGCGTGCACAGAACCGGCAATTGCGCGCCCTGTTCGACCCCGTGCTGGACGAAGCCGTGCCGCCGGCCCTGCTGCAATCGGCATCGCCACCGGCGGCAAACGGCGCCTGGCGGCGCCACGCCATGCAGGCGGCAGCGGCCGTCGTGCTGGTGATCGCCGGCGGCGCGGGCGGCTGGCTGCTGCGCGGCGATGGTGGCGACATGCGGACCGCCAGCGCCAGCCCGATCTCCCTGGCGCGCAGCGCCGCCATCGCCCACGCCGTCTACACACCCGAAGTGCGCCACCCCGTCGAGGTGGGAGTGGAACAGGAGGCGCACCTGGTGCAATGGCTGTCGAAACGCCTGGGCACGAAATTGCAGCCGCCCGCGCTGTCGCCGCTCGGTTATCACCTGATCGGCGGACGCCTGCTGCCCGGCGATGGCGACGGTCCCGTGGCCCAATTCATGTATGAAGATGGCGGTGGCAAGCGCCTGACCCTGTACGTGGCCAAGGAACGGGCCGGCAAGCAGGAAACGGCGTTCCGCTACACGCAGGAAAAGGAGCTGAGCGTGTTTTACTGGATCGACGGCCAGCTCGGCTATGCCCTCTCGGCGAGCCTGCCCAAGCAGGAACTGGGCAAGATCGCCGACGCCGTGTACGCGCAACTGGAGCAGCCACGCTAAGTGGCGCTTGCCGCCCGCTGCCGTGCGCGTGATCCGGCGAGGTGGATCGCTCCGGCCAGCAAGCCCAGTCCGACGCCAAACACCGCCACGCCCGTCCAACCGAAACGCTGCATCAGCCAGCCGCTTACCGCCACGCCGGCGGCGCCGCCGATGAAGGTCGCCGTCATGTACAGGCTGTTGATGCGGCCCTGGGCGGCCGGATCGACGGCAAAGGCGCGTGTCTGGTTGGCTACCAGGGCGGCCTGCACGCCGATATCGAGCACGATGACGCCGATCACCAGCAAGACCAGCGACGAGGCGGCGCCCGCCAGCAGCAGGTAGGACAAGGTCACTATGGCGATGCTGAGGCCAATGACCGTGCGCGAACCGAGTCTGTCGGTGGCCCTGCCGCCCACGGTGGCGGCCAGTGCGCCGGCCGCGCCGATGATGCCGAAGGCGCCGGCCCAGGCGCTGCCCAGGTGCCACGGGCCGTTGGCCAGCAGCGAGGCCAGGTTGACCCAGAACGCATTGAAGCAGGCCCACAACAGCGCCTGGATCAGCATCGATTCGCGCAGGGGACGATGGTCGCGCGCCAATAGCCACAACGACGCCAGCAAGCCAAGGTAGGAAAGCTGGCTACCCGGTTTCCCGCGTGGCAGCAAGGCCGCCGCCGCGATCCACACGGGCACCATGAAGGCCGCCTCCATCGCGTACACGGCGCGCCAGCCCCAGGCCTCGCCCACCACGCCGGCCACCGTGCGTCCCAGCAGGATGCCCACCATGATGCCGCTGACCACCGTCCCGACGGAACGGCCGCGCTCAGCGGGCGGCGACATGCTCGCGGCGAGCGGCACCAGTTGCTGCGGCACGCAGCTGACGATGCCCAGGCCAAACGATGTCCCGATCAGCGGCCAGATGCCGGGCGCCAGCGCCGCCGCCAGGGCGCAAACGAAGGCCAGCACGATCTGCCCCAGCACCAGGGTGCGCCGGTCGACGCGGTCGCCCAACGGCAGCAGCAGCGCCAGCCCCGTGGCAAAGCCCAGCAGCGCCGCGCCGGCGACCAGGTTGACGGCCGCCAGGTCGACACCGAGGCCGGACTGGATCAGGGGCAGGATAGGCTGCGTGCAATAGATGTTGGTGATGACCGCGCCGGCGATCACCGCCATCATGAGGATCTTGCCGCGCGGCGCGGACGCCACGGTGTGTGCATCGGGCGGGGAAATGGGTGTGGGTCGCATGGCGCTCTCCTTTTAAATTACCGCAGCGACGTGCCGCAGCGAAGGAGACCAGCTTACGTACTTGCACCAGCAAAGAGAATCTCATAAGATTGAGAATCATTCTTCCAATATTTGACAGGATCATATGAGAGCAAGCGATGGATAGGCTGGAATCCATGACCATCCTGCTGGCCGTGGTGGACGCGGGCAGCCTGTCGGCCGCCGCGCGCCATCTCGGCATGCCGCTGGCCACCGTCAGCCGCAAGGTGGCGGCGCTGGAAGCGCACCTCAACACGCGCCTGCTGCACCGCACGACGCGCCAGTTGTCGCTGACGGAAACCGGTCAAACCTACGTTGCCGCGTGCCGCCGCATCCTCGAAGAGATCGGCGAAGCGGAGCGTATGGCGACGGGCGAATATGCGTCGCCGAAAGGCGAACTGATGATCACGGCGCCCGTCATGTTCGGACGCCTGCACATCGTGCCCGTGGTGACGGCGTTCCTTGCCCGCTATCCGGACATCGAGATCAAGCTGGTACTGACGGACCGCGTCCTGCACCTGATGGACGAGCAGGTCGACGTGGCCGTGCGCATTGGCGACCTGCCCGACAGCAGCTTCGTGGCGACGCGGGTCGGCACGGTGCGCCGGGTCGTCTGCGCCAGCCCCGGCTACCTGGCCGCGCATGGCACGCCAACTGCGCCGGGCGACCTGGCCGCGCATGCCTGCATCAGTTTCGAAGTGCTGGAATCGCGGCGCGCCTGGGTTTTCGGCACGGGCAAGGCTGCGCAGTCCGTGCCCGTGCATTCGCGCCTGGCCGTCAATACGGTGGACGCGGCAATCGCCGCCGCCACCCTGGACGCGGGCGTGATCCGCGTGCTGTCATACCAGGTCATGGACGCCCTGCGCGGCGACAGGCTGCGCATCGTGCTCGCACCGTTCGAAGCGGCGCCCTTGCCCGTCAGCCTGCTGCACAAGGGACAAGCGCCGCTGCCCTTGAAATTGCGCGCCTTCCTCGATTTCGTCACGCCGCTGTTGCGCGCCGTGGCACTGGACGTCAGTCCAGCGCGCGTTGGAGTTCCGCATACGCGTCGACCAGCCGCTCCTTCGAATAGCCGCGATTGAGGCCACTGGGATTGGGCAAGATCCACACGCGCGCGCCGCCGAAGCGCTCCGGCTGTTCGCCCCACTCCAGCTGGCGTTTTCCCGTCATCGCCGCGTAGGCGGCCTTGCCCAGGAAGGCGATCCACTGCGGCCGCATCGATGCCAGTTTATGTTGCAGGCCCGCCGCCGCTTGCGCGAATTCGTCCGCCCCCACCTGGTCCGCGCGGCTGGTCGGGCGCCCGACGGCCGCCGTCAGCCCCAGTCCGAAACCGAGCACGCTGGCATCGTCTTGCGGCGCCACCAGATGCGGCGTGAAGCCGGCCAGGTGCAGCACGGGCCAGAAGCGGTTGCCGCGGCCGAGAAAATGGTGGCCAGCGACGGCCGCGTCCACACCGGGATTGAGGCCGCAAAAAACCACCCGCAAGCCGGGAGCGAGAATGTCCGGCAAGCCTTGCGCCGGTGTGATGTGTGCCATAGAAAACTCCCATATCAGAAGCCGCAGTATGCCACCGGGCCCCACGCCCTGCAGCGCATGGCGGCTGGTGCTACCATCCCATACTGATGAGCTAATCCGTTTAGCGGATGGCCGTCGCGCGTTCCCGCACCATCCCCCACAGAGGAATACACATGACGACCCTGACCATCAATGGCAAGCAGCACGACCTTGCACTGCCTGAAGACACGCCCCTGCTGTGGGCCTTGCGCGACGAACTGGGCATGACCGGCACCAAGTTCGGCTGCGGCATGGCCCTGTGCGGCGCCTGCACCGTGCACCTCGACGGCGAAGCCATCCGCTCCTGCGTGACGCCGATGTCGGCCGCCGCGGGCAAGAAGATCACCACCATCGAAGCCGTGGGCGAAGACAAGGTCGGCCTGGCCCTGCAGCAGGCGTGGCAGGAGCACGGTGTGCCCCAATGCGGCTACTGTCAGGCCGGGCAAATCATGTCGGCCACGGCCCTGCTGCACAAGACGCCCAAACCGAACGACCAGCAAATCCGCGACGCGATGAGCGGCAATATCTGCCGCTGCGGCACCTATACGCGCATCCACGCGGCCATCAAGCAGGCCGCCACCAGCATCAACGCAAAAGGAGCGGCCAAATGAGCACCCATGACACTCCGACTTTACATTCATCCGCGCGGCGCAACTGGCTCAAGGCGGCCGGCGCGCTGGCCGGTTTGACTTTGGTGGCCGGTCCTTCCGGCCTCGTGATGGCGGCCGACGCCGTCAAATACGGCGGCGACAAGATGGCTGGCGGCGTGGTCGACGACACGCTGGTCTTCCTGTCGGTGGCCGCCGACGGCATCGTCACCATCGTGGTGCACCGCTCCGAAATGGGCCAGGGCATCCGCACCAGCCTGCCCATGGTGGCGGCCGACGAACTGGGCGCCGACTGGGCGCAGGTGCGCGTGCAGCAGGCGCCCGCCGACGAAGCGCGCTACGGCAGCCAGGATACGGACGGTTCGCGCAGCATGCGCCACTCGTTCCGCGCCATGCGCCACGTGGGCGCCACGGCGCGCCTGATGCTGGAAACGGCGGCCGCCGTGCGCTGGGACGTGCCTGTGACGGAAGTCAAAGCCGTCAACCATGCGGTCGTGCATGCGGCCAGCGGACGCTCGCTGTCGTTCGGCGCGCTGGCCGAGGAAGCGGCCAAATTGCCAGTGCCGCCACGCGCGCGCATCAGCCTGAAAACGGCGGACGAGCTGCGCTACATCGGCCAGAACAGCACGCGCGGCATCGACTTGCACGACATCGTCACGGGCAATACCCACTTCGGCATCGACACGCGCCTCGACGGCATGGCGTATGCCGTCATCACCCGTCCGCCCGTCTTTGGCGGCAAGCTGAAAAGCGTGGACAAGACGGCGGCCCTGAAGGTGCCGGGCGTGCTGCGCATCGTCGAACTGGCGGGCAGCCCGCCGCCGGCCATGTTCAATCCGCTGGGCGGCGTGGCCGTCATCGCGCGTAACACCTGGGCCGCCATCAAGGGCCGCGAAGCGCTGGTGCTGGAATGGGAAGATGGCCCGAACGGCGATTACGACTCGAAAGCCTTCCGCAAGACGCTGGAAGCGGCCGTGCGCCAGCCGGCCAGCCCGGCGCGCGACCAGGGCAAGACGGTGGCTACCCTGGCCGCCGCTCCCGCCGCGCGCAAACTGAGCGCCGAATACTATCTGCCCCACCTGGCCCACGCCACCATGGAGCCGCCCGCCGCCACCGTGCGCATCGCCAACGGCAAGGCCGAAGTGTGGGCCTGCGTGCAGGCGCCGCAAGCGACGCGCAGCAACGTGGCCAAGGCCCTGGGCTTGTCGTACGACGACGTGACCGTGCACGTGACGCTGCTCGGCGGCGGCTTCGGGCGCAAATCGAAACCCGATTTCGCCGTCGAGGCGGCGCTGCTGTCGAAAGCCATGGATGGCGCGCCCGTCAAACTGACGTGGACGCGCGACGACGACCTGCAGCACGACTACCTGCATACGGTGTCCGTCGAACGGCTGGAAGCGTCGCTGGACGCGAAAGGCATGCCGACGGCCTGGCTGCACCGCACGGCCGCGCCCACCATTACCTCGACCTTTGCCGCCGGCGCGAACAAGCAGGCGCCGTTCGAGCTGGGCATGTCGGCCATCAACGTGCCGTTCGCCATTGCGAACATCCGCGTCGAAGTGCCTGAAGTGCCGGCGCATACGCGCATCGGCTGGTTCCGTTCCGTGTCGAACATCCCGCACGCGTTTGCCATCCAGTCATTCACGGCCGAACTGGCCCACGCGGCAAAGAAAGACCACCGCGACTACCTGCTGGCGCTCTTGGGCCCCGCGCGCAAGATCAACCCAGCCGACCTGTCCGACGGCTGGAACTATGGCGAAGACCCGGCGAAGTATCCGGTCGATATTGGCCGCATGCGCCACGTGATCGAGCTGGCGACGGCCAAGGCGGGCTGGGGCCGCAAGCTGCCCAAGGGACGGGGGCTGGGCCTGGCCGTTTCCTACAGTTTCGTCACCTATGTGGCGGCCGTGATCGAAGTGGAGATCAACGCGGCCGGCGAAGTCATCGTGCCGAGGGTCGACATCGCCATGGATTGCGGCCCGCAGATCAACCCGGACCGCGTGCGCTCGCAGATCGAGGGCGCCTGCATCATGGGCCTGTCCTTGGCCATGAGCGGCGAGATCAGTTTTAAGAATGGCCGGGTAGAGCAAAGCAATTTCCACGACTATAGCGTGCTGCGCGCCGCCGACGCGCCGCGCGTGATCCACACGCACCTGGTGCCGGGCACACTGGACATGGAGCTGGGCGGCGTGGGCGAACCGGCCACGCCGCCCATCGCCCCGGCCCTGTGCAACGCCATCTTCGCCGCCACGGGCAAGCGCATCCGCGCCCTGCCCGTGGGCATGCAGCTGGCGA
>NZ_LNCE01000065.1:0-60219 GCF_001445815.1 Janthinobacterium sp. Ant5-2-1
ACGCCGCTGAAGGACTTCAGCAATCCACGCAAGGCCGGCATCATCGCGGTCGACCTGGACGACGGCGACTTCCTGATCGGCGCGGCGCTGACCGACGGCCAGCACGACGTGATGCTGTTCTCCGATTCGGGCAAGGCAGTGCGCTTCGACGAAAACGATGTGCGTCCGATGGGCCGTACGGCGCGCGGCGTGCGCGGCATGAACCTGGAAGAAGGTCAGCACGTGATCGCCCTGCTGGTGGCCGAGAACGAGCAGCAGTCGGTGCTGACGGCAACGGAAAACGGCTACGGCAAGCGTACGCCGATCACCGAGTACACGCGCCATGGCCGTGGCACGAAAGGCATGATCGCCATCCAGACCAGTGAGCGCAACGGTAAAGTGGTTGCCGCGACCCTGGTCGATACCAGCGACGAAATCATGCTGATCACCACCGGTGGCGTATTGATCCGCACCCGCGTGTCGGAAATCCGCGAGATGGGCCGCGCGACACAGGGCGTGACCCTGATCGCCGTGGAAGACGGCACCAAGCTGTCCGGCCTGCAGCGCGTGGTGGAAACGGATATCGACGAAGTCGAGCTGACGACGGAGGCGGACGCCGCGCCTGCGCCGGCGGCGGCTGAACCAGCCGATCCGGCCGATCCGGCCCAGCCGGAGTAAGATGATTGGGGCTCTTTCGGGAGCCCCAATTGCTATTGGCGCGCCATGTGCGCCGCCAGCGGCGTTTCGTAGGTCGGCTTGGCCCGTCGGGCGTAAGCCGACATGCATCGCCGGCAATGTCTATTTACAAGTCACTCAACATTCCGCACGCCATGAGAAAAATCGTCGCCACCTTCTTCGCCGCGTTTTCGCTGGCCTTCCTCGCGACCCTGCCGGCCCTGGCCCAGAGCACGCAAGCCACGCCCGTTCGCCAGGCGGCGCCCAGCCCCGCCATGAAAGTGGCCGTGCGGCGCATGCTCGACGCGATGCAGTTCCCACAACTGACGCGCAGCATCTTCGACCAGATGCTGCAATCGGTGCCCGCCATGATCCGCCAGTCGGCGCAGCAGCAAATCAACAGCAACCCGAAACTGGACGAGCAGCGCAAGGCGCGCGCGCTGGCCAGCGCCGAGGAAGAAATCCCCCTGGCCATCGCCACCCTGACGCAGGTACTGGCCGACCCGACCCTGATCGACGAACTGGGTGACGAAATGGTCCCCCTGTACGCGCGTTTTTACACGGTGCCGGAAGTCGAGCAGCTGACGGCCTTCTACAAGACGCCGCTGGGCCGCAAGATGCTGGCCACCATGCCGCAACTGTCGGCCGAATCGATGGCCATCAGCCAGCGCGTGCTGATCCCCCGCGTGAATGCCGTGCTTGACCAGGTCATGCGGGCGGCCACGCAGTCGCCCCAATAATTTCATTTTACTAAGGACCGTATCGTGACCCATCGAGCCGTAAGCCCTATCTACAACTTCTCCGCCGGCCCCGCCGTCTTGCCCAAGGAAGTGCTGGCGCAAGCGGCCGCCGAGATGCAGGACTGGCATGGCAGTGGCATGTCGGTGATGGAAATGAGCCACCGTGGTCCCGAATTCATTTCCATCTACAAGCAGGCCGTGGCCGACCTGCGCGAACTGCTGGCCGTGCCCGATAATTACAAGATACTGTTCCTGCAGGGCGGTGGCCTGGGCGAAAACGCCATCATCCCGATGAACCTGGCGGGCCTGGCCGCGCAGCAGCCGGCCACCGTCGACTTCGTGCACACGGGTTCGTGGTCGGGCAAGTCGATCCAGGAAGCGGCCAAGTACGCGAACGTGAACGTGGCCGCGTCGTCCAAGGCTGCCCATTTCACGGGCGTGCCGCCCGTCTCCGAATGGAAGCTGACGCCAGGCGCCGCCTACCTGCACATCTGCACCAATGAAACCATCGATGGCGTGGAATTCCAGCAGGCGCCAAGCGTGCCGGCAGGCACCACCATCGTGGCCGACATGTCCTCGCACATTTTGTCGCGCGTGATCGACGTGTCGCAATATGGCGTCATCTTCGGCGGCGCGCAGAAAAATATCGGCCCGGCCGGCCTGACCCTCGTCATCGTGCGCGAAGACTTGCTGGGCAAGGCGCTGCCGATCTGCCCGTCCGCTTTCGACTGGACCATCGTGGCCGAACATGAGTCGATGTACAACACGCCGCCCACCTACGGCATCTATATCGCCGGCCTGGTTTTCCAGTGGCTCAAACGCCAGGGTGGCGTTGCGGCCATGGAACAGCGTAATATTGAGAAAGCGGCGCTGCTGTACGCAGCGCTCGATGTGGACGACTTCTACCAGAACCGGGTCGAGCCCGCATACCGCTCGCGCATGACCATCCCGTTCTATCTGCGCGATGAAAGTCTGAACGACGCATTCCTGGCCGGCGCCAAGCAGCGCGGCCTGCTGCAACTGAAGGGCCACAAGTCCGTCGGCGGCATGCGTGCATCGATCTACAACGCGATGCCGATCGAAGGCGTGCAAGCCCTGGTCAATTATTTGAACGAGTTTGCCGGACGCTGAGTCGCCTAGACGACCGCGCCGGCCCGCCGCCGGCGCAGGCCGTGCGGCCATGATTGAAGTACAGCTGACGAAACAAACCACCATGACCGATAAATTGAAACCGCTGCGCGAACAGATCGATGCGATCGACGCGCAAATCCTCGAGCTGCTGAACCGCCGCGCGCAAATCGCCCAGCAGGTGGGCCACGTGAAGGCCGAAACGCAGGCGCCCGTGTTCCGTCCCGAGCGCGAAGCGCAGGTGCTGCGCGGCGTGGCCGAGCGCAATCCCGGTCCCATGGGCGACCGCGAAGTGCAGACCATCTTCCGCGAAATCATGTCGTCGTGCCGGTCGCTGGAAAAGAGGGTTACCGTGGCGTATCTGGGCCCTGCTGGCACCTTCAGCGAACAGGCCGTGTATCAGCAGTTCGGCAGCGCCGTCGAAGGCTTGCCGTGCGCGTCCATCGATGAAGTATTCCGTTCCGCCGAAGCGGGGACGGCGGACTTCGGCGTCGTGCCGATCGAAAATTCCTCGGAAGGCGCCGTCAACCGCACGCTGGACATGATGCTGCAGACCAGCCTCATCATCAGCGGCGAGGTGGCGATTGCCGTGCACCACAGCCTGATGACGAAAAGCGGCAACATGGATGGCGTTACGTCCATCTGCGCCCATTCGCAGGCGCTGGCCCAGTGCCAAGTGTGGCTGAACCAGAATTATCCGCACGTGGCGCGCCACGCCGTCGCTTCGAACGCGGAAGCGGCCCGCATGGCCGGCGAAGATGGCACGGTGGCCGCGATTGCCAGCGAACTGGCCGGCGCGCAGTACAAGCTGGGCGTGGTCAAGGGCCATATCCAGGACGACCCGCACAACCGCACGCGCTTTGCCGTCGTGGGCACCTTGCAGACGGCGCCGTCGGGCAAGGACCAGACCTCGCTGGTGCTGGCCGTGCCGAACAAGGCGGGCGCCGTGTACCAGTTGCTCGCGCCCCTGGCCAAGCACGGCGTGTCGATGACGCGCTTCGAGTCGCGCCCGGCGCGCATGGGCAGCTGGGAGTATTATTTCTATGTCGACGTGGAGGGCCACGTGCATGACGTCGCCGTCGCCCAGGCGCTGGCCGAGCTGCAGAGCAATGCGGCGTTTTTCAAGGTGCTGGGGTCGTATCCGGTCAGTCTGTGACGCCGGTGGTGGTGTCGGATTACGCTCCGCTAATCCGACCTACCCGACATACGGTAAGCTGTAGCTTGGGTTAGCGCAGCGTAACCCAACAACAGCCACCAGCCTAATCATTCACCAACTTTTAAAGAACACCATGTCTAAAAATATCGGTCCAGAATACGTCCGCGCCATCGCCCCTTACCAGAGCGGCAAACCGATCGCGGAAGTTGCGCGCGAATTCAGTCTCGACGAGGCAGCCATCGTCAAGCTGGCGTCGAATGAAAATCCGTACGGCATGCCGGAATCGGCGAAGCAGGCGATGATCGCCGCCATCGATGACCTGGGCCGCTATCCGGACGCCAATGGCTTCGACCTGAAAGCCGTGCTGTCGAAGCGTTATGACGTGCCGGCCGACTGGATCACCCTGGGCAATGGCAGCAACGACATCCTGGAAATCGCCGCGCACGCGTTCGTGCAGCATGGCCAATCCGTCGTCTACTCGCAGTATTCCTTCGCCGTGTACGCGCTGGCCACGCAAGGCCTGGGCGCACGCCACATCGTCGTGCCGGCGCAAGCCTACGGCCATGACCTGGACGCCATGGCGGCGGCGATTGCCGACGATACGCGTCTGGTCTTCATCGCCAATCCGAATAACCCGACGGGCACCTTCCTGACGGCCGCGCAGCTGGAAGCCTTCCTCAAGAAAGTGCCGACGCACGTCGTCGTCGTGCTGGATGAAGCCTACAACGAATTCCTGTCGGCCGAAGACCAGTACGAGTCGACGGCGTGGGTACGCCAGTACCCGAACCTGGTGGTGTCGCGCACCCTGTCGAAGGCCTACGGCCTGGCCGGCCTGCGCATCGGCTTTGCCATCGCCCAGCCGGCGCTGACGGACCTGATGAACCGCATCCGCCAGCCGTTCAACGTCAACTCGCTGGCGCAGGCGGCTGCGATTGCCGCCCTGAACGACAAGGCCTTCCTCGAGCAAAGCGCGCGCAACAACGCGGCCGGCTACCAGCAGTTCACGGAAGCGTTTGCGCAACTGGGCCTGGAATACGTGCCATCGCACGGCAATTTCGTGCTGGTGAAAGTGGGCGACGACGATGAAGCAGGCGCGCGCGTGAACCTGGCGCTGCTGAAACAGGGCGTGATCGTGCGTCCCGTGGGCAGCTACGGCTTGCCGCAATGGCTGCGTATTTCCATCGGCCTGCCGCAGGAAAACGCCATCTTCATCGCCGCGCTGACGAAAGCGCTGGCCTGACGATATGACGACGCCTGCACTGAACAAGGTAGTGATCTTTGGCGTGGGCCTGATCGGGGGCTCGTTCGCGCGCGCCCTGAAACACGCGGGCGCGGTTCAAGCCGTGGTCGGCATGGGCCGTTCGCCGGCGTCGATGGCGCGCGCCTTGGAGCTGGGCATCATCGACGCCATCGGCGGCGACATGGCGCAAGCCTTGCATGGCGCCGACCTGGTGCTGCTGGCCGCGCCCGTGGCGCAGACGGGCGCCATCCTGGCGTCCATCGCGCCGCACCTGCAGCCGGGCACCATCGTCACCGATGCGGGCAGCACGAAAAGCGACGTGGTTGCGGCCGCGCGCGCGGCGCTTGGTGGCAAGGTGACGCAATTCGTGCCCGGCCATCCGATCGCGGGGCGCGAGACGAATGGTCCCGACGCCGCCATCATCGATCTGTATCAAGGCAAGAAAGTGGTGCTCACGCCGCTGGCGGAAAACGCCGCGGCTGATGTGGAACGGGTGGCGGACGCATGGCGCGCCTGCGGCGCCATCCTGCACACCTTGAGCCCCGAAGAACATGACAAGGTGTTTGCCGCCGTCAGCCATCTGCCGCATCTGCTGGCCTTTGCGCTGGTCGACGACATCGCCAACAAACCGCACGCGGGCCTGCTGTTCCAATACGCGGCCAGCGGCTTTCGCGACTTTACGCGCATCGCCGGCTCATCGCCGGAAATGTGGCGCGACATCAGCCTGGCCAACCAGCCGGCGCTGCTGCACGAACTGGACGCCTACCTGGCGCAGTTGACGACCTTGCGCGCCCACCTGGCCGCGAACGACGGCGCCGCCATCGAGGGCGTGTACGCGAACGCCCAGCACGCGCGGCAGCAATGGATCGAGGCGATTGAAACGGCGGAAGTGCCGGCCGCGCCCACACGATAAATACTCAAGGATTCCAGCATGACCCAGACCAAGCACTACCCCCACCATATCGATCTGAAGCCGGTGATGCACGCCGAAGGCACGGTGCGCCTGCCCGGCTCGAAAAGCATTTCCAACCGCGTGCTGCTGCTGGCCGCGCTGGCCAAGGGCACGACGAAGATCATCGACTTGCTCGCCTCCGACGACACTTTCGTCATGCTGACGGCCTTGACGTCGCTGGGCGTCAAATGGGCGCAGGATGAATTGACGGGCGACCCGGCCACTGCCCACCAGGTGCACCATGTGGAAGGCTGCGGCGGCGTGTTTCCGCACCACGAGGCGGACCTGTTCATGGGCAACGCCGGCACGGCGATCCGTCCGCTGACGGCGGCTCTGGCCGTGATCGGCGGCGACTACACCCTGCATGGCGTGTCGCGCATGCACGAGCGCCCGATCGGCGACCTGGTCGACGCGCTGAACGCCGTCGGCACGCAGATCGAATACACGGGCGAGCAGGGCTTCCCGCCGCTGCGCATCCGCCGCGGCCACATCCACGCGCAGCGCATCGCCGTGCGCGGCAATGTGTCGAGCCAGTTTTTGACGGCCCTCCTGATGGTGGCGCCGCTGATGGCGCGCGACCATGCGGTGACCATCGATGTCACGGGCGAACTGATTTCGAAGCCGTATATCGAGATCACTCTGAACCTGATGCGCCGCTTTGGCGTGACGGTCGAGCATGACGGCTGGCAGTCGTTCACCGTGCAGCCGGGCCAGCAATATCAAAGCCCGGGCACGATTCACGTGGAAGGCGATGCGTCGTCGGCTTCGTACTTCCTGGCGGCCGGCGCCATCGGCGGCGGTCCCGTGCGCGTGGAAGGCGTGGGACGCGACAGCATCCAGGGCGACGTGCGTTTCGTCGAAGCCTTGCAGCAGATGGGCGCGACCATCACCATGGGCGAGAACTGGATTGAGGCCCGTTCGAACGGTGTATTGAAAGCCGTCGACATGGATTTCAACCACATTCCCGACGCGGCCATGACGATCGCCGTCGCCGCCCTGTACGCGGACGGCACTTCGACCTTGCGCAATATCGCCAGCTGGCGGGTGAAGGAAACGGACCGCCTGGCCGCCATGGCGACGGAGTTGCGCAAGCTCGGTGCGCAAGTGGAAGAGGGCGCCGACTACCTGCGCGTGACGCCGCCGGCCGAAATTGCCGCCGCCACCATCGACACGTATGACGACCACCGCATGGCCATGTGCTTCTCGCTGGCCTCGCTGGACGGCGCCGCGCGCCGCGGCAACGAGATGCGCATCAACGACCCGAAATGCGTGGCCAAGACCTTCCCCGAGTATTTCGCCGCGTTTGCGGGGATTGCCAAAGATAGTCTTATTTGACCGAAGGCAAATTTGGGGTCAGACCCGTAGGGGGAATGCCTTCCAATGGAAGGCATTCCGATCCGCCAGGACTGACCCCAGCTCTTGTTTTTGGGTTTAGTTTTTTTAAAGTGACAAAATAATGCCGACCTCCCACATCCCAGTCATCGCCATCGACGGCCCCACCGCTTCCGGCAAGGGCACGGTGGCGCACCGCGTGGCCGACAAGCTGGGCTTTCATTACCTGGACTCGGGCGCGCTGTACCGCCTGACGGCCTTGAGCGCGCTGCGCCGCGGCACGGACTTGCGCGATGAGCACGCGCTGGCCAAGCTGGCCGAACACTTGCCTTGCCACTTTGCCAATGGCGAAATCCTGCTGGCGCAGGAAAACGTCACCGAGCAGATCCGTGCCGAAGAAGTGGGCAATACGGCGTCGAAAATTGCCGTGTTGCCAACGGTGCGCCAGGCGCTGGTCAGCTTGCAGCTGGGCTTTCGCAAGACGCCGGGCCTGGTGGCCGACGGGCGCGACATGGGCACGGTGATCTTCCCGCACGCCCAATTGAAGGTGTTCCTGACGGCCAGCGTCGAGGCGCGCGCGCAACGGCGCTACAAGCAATTGATAGACAAGGGTTTTTCTGCTAATATGGAAGACCTTCTGATGGATTTGCAGGCGCGGGACGAACGTGATACTCACCGTGCGATTGCGCCGCTGGTCCCTGCGGAAGGGGCGCATGTCCTCGATACGTCGGAAATGACGGCAGATGTTGCCGTCGAAACCGTGTTGAAATGGTATGCCGCTGCAGCAAAATAGCGTGTTGTTGTGCTATGTGGTGCCCGTTGACGGCTCCTGGCCTGTCCGGGTGTGTCAAAAACCTAACCCAGTTTAAGTCGCATCGTGCGATCTCTGCTGGATAACCTGTGTGAACCCTATGTCTACTGTTACAACTAACGAATCTACCGGTATGGAAAGTTTTGCTGCGCTCTTCGAGGAATCGTTGTCGCGTCAAGATATGCGCTCCGGCGAAGTTATTTCCGCTGAAGTCGTGCGCCTCGACCACAATTTCGTGATCGTGAACGCTGGCCTCAAATCCGAAGCATTCATCCCTGTCGAAGAATTCAAGAACGACCACGGCGAACTGGAAGTCAAAGTTGGTGACTTCGTTTCCGTGGCGATCGAATCGCTGGAAAACGGTTTCGGCGATACCATCCTGTCGCGCGATAAAGCCAAGCGTCTGGCTTCGTGGCTGGCTCTGGAAAAAGCGATGGAATCGGGCGAAATCGTCGTCGGTACCGTCAATGGTAAAGTCAAAGGCGGTCTGACCGTGTTGACCAACGGCATCCGCGCATTCCTGCCGGGCTCGCTGGTTGATACCCGTCCTGTCAAAGACACGACCCCATTCGAAGGCAAAACCCTCGAATTCAAAGTGATCAAGCTGGATCGCAAGCGTAACAACGTGGTTCTGTCCCGCCGCGCCGTCATCGAAGCTTCGATGGGCGAAGAGCGTCAGAAGCTGATGGAAACGCTGAAAGAAGGCACGGTCGTGACCGGCGTCGTCAAAAATATCACCGACTACGGCGCGTTCGTGGATCTGGGCGGTATCGATGGCCTGCTGCACATCACCGACCTGGCATGGCGCCGTGTACGTCACCCGTCGGAAGTGTTGACGGTTGGCCAGGAAATCACCGCCAAAGTCCTGAAATACGATCAAGAGAAAAACCGTGTTTCGCTGGGCGTGAAACAACTGGGCGACGATCCTTGGACCGGCCTGTCCCGTCGTTACCCACAAAGCACCCGTCTGTTCGGTAAAGTAACGAACCTGACCGACTACGGCGCGTTCGTTGAAGTGGAACAGGGTATCGAAGGTCTGGTACACGTTTCCGAAATGGACTGGACGAACAAAAACGTTGCTCCTAACAAAGTTGTCCAACTGGGCGACGAAGTAGAAGTCATGGTTCTGGAAATCGACGAAGAGCGTCGTCGTATCTCGCTGGGTATGAAACAGTGCAAAGCCAACCCTTGGGATGACTTTGGCGTTACCCACAAGAAGGGCGATAAAGTCCGCGGCGCGATCAAATCGATCACCGACTTCGGCGTGTTCATCGGCCTGGCCGGCAACATCGACGGTCTGGTGCACCTGTCCGACCTGTCCTGGACCGAAACCGGCGAAGAAGCCGTGCGTCGCTTCAAGAAAGGTGACGAACTGGAAGCCATCGTTCTGGCCATCGACGTTGAGCGCGAGCGCGTTTCCCTGGGCGTCAAGCAACTGGAAGGTGACCCATTCAACAACTTCGCAGCCATGAACGACAAAGGCTCGCTGGTAACCGGTACCGTTAAATCGGTTGAGCCTAAAGGCGCCGTGATCCAACTGTCCGAAGAAGTTGAAGGCTACCTGCGCGCTTCCGAAATCTCGCGCGACCGCGTTGAAGATGCTGGTACGCACCTGAAAGTCGGCGACACCGTTGAAGCAATGGTGCTGAACATCGACCGCAAAGCCCGTGGTATCCAACTGTCGATCAAAGCGAAAGACAACGTTGAAACCCAGGAAGCAATGCAGAAGATGGCAGCTACCGACAACAACGCAGCTTCGGGCACCACCAGCCTGGGCGCCTTGTTGAAAGCTAAGTTCGATAACAAGAACTAAGACTGCGGATACGGCAGATGACAAAGTCCGAGCTGATCAACCGCCTCGCTGAGCGTTATTCTCAGCTGGTGGCGAAAGATGCGGAGTATGCCGTCAAGACCATTCTCGATGCGATGACCAACGCCCTGGCGACCGGTCAGCGTATCGAGATCCGCGGTTTTGGCAGTTTTGCCCTGAACAGCAGGCCCCCGCGCATCGGCCGCAACCCGAAATCCGGCGACAAGGTGATGGTTCCCGAAAAACGGGTACCGCACTTCAAACCGGGCAAACAGTTGCGCGAGCGCGTGGACGCGATGGTCGGGCAACCGATTATCGAGGATTAATCGTCTGCTGGAAGGCGGAAAATAAAGAGCGGCGTCCTTGGATGCCGCTTTTTTTTGTTAATATGCTGTAGAGCACTGCTTAAACCTACTGCGCGGCGCGCTTTGCGGCCGGCGATGCTCACCGTACTTCAGTACGGTTGCGCTTCTCGGCCACAAATCACTGCCGCTCGCTACGGTTTGATCAGCACTCTACGTTTGCGCCATTTGCCATTTGCCATGTCGCACTGGTATTTTTTTGTTCACTCTGGACCTATCGATGAAAATCATCTCCACCATCGTTGGCTGTGTTCTTTTCGTCCTGTTCTTCAGTTTTGCGCTGAAGAATGCGCAGGTTGTCGACCTGCATGTTTTCCTCAATTATGAAATTCGCGGCCCCCTGGTCCTGATGCTGCTGGGCTTTTTTGTCGCTGGCGCGAGCCTGGGCGTACTGGCCCTGACGCCGACCGTGTTCCGTCACCGCCGCGAAGCGACCAAGCAAAAAACCACCATTGCCGCGCTGCAGACCGTTGGCGTGGCCAGCAATGTCCAGCCGCAACCGGACAGCGTGAGCGCGCAGTAAGCGCCGCCGTCGCTCCTATCTCTCTTACTCGAATAAAAACAATCGCATGGATTTTGAACTCTGGTGGCTCTTGGGTATCCCGATGTTTTTCGCGCTGGGCTGGATTGCCGCGCGTGTGGACATTCATCAACTGGTGTCCGAATCGCGCAGCCTGCCGCGCAATTATTTCAAGGGCTTGAATTTCCTGCTCAACGAGCAGCATGACAAGGCCATCGACGCCTTCATCGAAGTCGTCAAGCTGGACCCGGAATCGGCCGATATGCACTTTGCGCTGGGCAATTTGTTCCGCCGCCGCGGCGAAACGGAGCGCGCCATCCGCGTGCACCAGAACTTGCTGGCGCGCCCGGACCTGCCGCTGGAGCAGCAGGGCCACGCCGCCTATGAGCTGGGCATGGATTACCTGAAGGCGGGCTTGCTGGACCGCGCTGAAGAAACCTTCAACAGCCTGATCGACACGCAATATGCGGCCCAGGCGCGCCGCGCGCTGCTGGAAATCTACCAGCGCGAAAAGGAATGGCCACGCGCCATCGAAGCGGCAGTGGGCTTGCAGGAGTCGGGCGCCGGCGCGCGCCAGAAGGAAATCGCCCAGTTCTATTGCGAGCTGGCGCATGACGCGCTCGTGCACATGAAGCCGGACGACGCCATGCCGCTGCTGGAAAAAGCCCTGCAGACGGACCGCAAGAGCGTGCGCGCCACCATCCTGACGGGCGACGTGCTGCTGGCGCGTGGCGACGTGGAAGGCGCGCTGACCACCTGGCGTCGCGTGGAGCAGCAAAGCGTGCCGCACGTGGCCCTGGTGGCGCAGCGCCTGATGGATGGCTACACCAAGCTGGGCCGTCCACAGGAAGGCGTCAATCTGCTGCGCTCCTACCTGGAAGAGGCGTCGTCGATCGACCTGATCGAAGTCGTCTTCAAGGCCGTCATCGAACTGGACGGCGTGGAAGCGGCGAAGCAGCTGGTCAGCGCCGAGCTGCGCCGCACGCCGACCCTGCTGGGCCTCGATAAACTGCTGGAAGCGCGCATGATGGATGCGCCGGCCGCCATCTGGTCGGAGCTGTCGATGGTGAAAAACCTCGTGCACGGCTACACGCAGAAGCTGGCCCGCTACCAGTGCAGCCACTGCGGCTTCAAGGCGCGCCAGTTCTACTGGCACTGCCCTGGCTGCAACAAGTGGGAGACTTACCCACCACGCCGCACAGAAGAACTCAATGTCATGAACTGATTCGTACACGTCACCTTGTCCTGAGCAATGTGGCGTGTACTTCTATGTAAGACCTGCTTTTTATCCATACGGTACATCCATGAAAATCACTATTATCGGCACCGGCTATGTTGGCCTCGTGACCGGCGCCTGCCTGGCGGAACTGGGCAACGACGTCTTTTGCCTCGACCTGGACGCACAGAAGGTTGCCTTGCTCAACAGCGGCGGCATCCCCATCCATGAGCCGGGTCTGGAAGAAGTCGTGGCGCGCAACCGCGCCGCCGGACGCATGACCTTTTCCACCGACATTGAAGCGGCCGCCGCGCACGGCGTGATGCAATTCATCGCCGTCGGCACGCCGCCCGATGAAGACGGCTCGGCCGACTTGCAATACGTGCTGGCCGCCGCGCGCGGCATCGGCAAGTACATGACGGACTTCAAGGTCATCGTCGACAAGTCCACCGTGCCCGTCGGTACGGCCGAAAAAGTGCGCGCCGCCATCCAGGGCGAACTGGACGCGCGTGGCGTGGCCGCCACGTTCTCGGTCGCGTCGAACCCGGAATTCCTCAAGGAAGGCGCGGCCGTCGAAGACTTCATGCGCCCCGACCGCATCGTCATCGGCGTCGACGCCACGCCGGACGGCGAGCGCGCGCGCGAACTGCTGAAAAGCCTGTACGCGCCATTTAACCGCAACCATGAACGCACTTACTGGATGGACGTGCGCTCGGCCGAATTCACGAAGTATGCGGCGAACGCCATGCTGGCCACGCGCATCTCGTTCATGAATGAACTGGCGAACCTGGCCGACAAGGTCGGCGTTGACATCGAAGCCGTGCGCCACGGCATCGGTTCCGACCCGCGCATCGGCTACAGCTTCCTGTACGCCGGTTGCGGCTATGGCGGTTCATGCTTCCCGAAAGACGTGCAGGCGCTCGAGCGCACGGCGCGCGGCCACGGCCAGCAATTGCTGATCCTGCGCGCCGTCGAAGCCGTCAACGACCAGCAGAAGCAGGTGCTGGGACGCAAAGTGGTCACTCGCTTCGGCGAGGATCTGACGGGCCGGCATTTCGCCGTGTGGGGCCTGGCCTTCAAGCCGAATACGGACGACATGCGCGAAGCGTCGGCCCGCGTGCTGCTGGCCGATTTGCTGGTGCGCGGCGCCACCGTGGCCGTGTACGACCCCGTGGCCATGACCGAAGCGCGCCGCGTGCTGCAACTGGACTTGACGCCGGAGCAATTGGCCAAGGTGCGCTTTGCCGACAGTTCGAAAGATGCGCTGCAGGACGCCGACGCACTGGTCATCGTGACCGAATGGAAAGCCTTCCGCAGCCCTGACTTCGAGCAGGTCAAGGCGCGCCTGAAGCAGGCCGTGATCTTTGACGGGCGCAACCTGTTCGAGCCGGCCGTCATGGCCGAGAATGGCATCGAATACCACGGGATCGGTCGCTCGATCCTGACGCGCGCATGAGCGCCCAAGAGGTGGTCGCCTTGACGGCGCCGGCCGCATTGGCACAGGTACGCTTGCTGGTGGTGGGCGATGTGATGCTGGACCGCTACTGGTTCGGCGACGTCAGCCGTATTTCGCCGGAAGCGCCCGTGCCCATCGTGCGCATCGAGAAGCGCGAGGAGCGCCTGGGCGGCGCGGCCAACGTGGCGCGCAACGCAGCCGCGCTGGGCGCGAAGACGAGCTTGCTGGGCGTGGTCGGCGACGACGAGGCCGGCAGCCAGGTCGAACGCCTGCTCGAGGGTGGCGGCATCCACAGCTATCTGCAACGCGATGCGGCCATTTCCACCATCATCAAGCTGCGCGTGATCGGCCGCCAGCAGCAGATGCTGCGCATCGATTTCGAGGATGCGCCCAGCGATACGGTGCTGCGCGACAAGCTCAAGCAGTTCAATGCCCTGTTGCCGCACTACGATGTGGTGGTCCTGTCGGATTACGCCAAGGGCAGCTTGGTGAACGTGGCCGAGATGATCAAGGCGGCCCGTGCCGCCGGCAAGATTGTCATGGTCGACCCGAAAGGCGATGATTTCAGCCGCTATACGGGCGCGTCAGTGCTCACTCCGAACAAATCGGAACTGCGCCGCGTGATCGGCAACTGGAACACGGAAGAGCAACTCACGGAACGCGCGCAGCAGATGCGCGCGCAGCTGGGCCTGGATGCCTTGCTGCTGACGCGTTCCGAAGAAGGCATGAGCTTGTACACGGCCGATGAAGTGCTGCACATGCCCACCGATGCGCGCGAAGTGTTCGACGTCTCGGGCGCCGGCGACACGGTGATCGCCACCATGGCGGCCATGCTGGGCGCCGGCATGGGCCTGGGCGAGGCCGTACGGACGGCCAACCGGGCTGGCGGCATCGTCGTCGGCAAGCTGGGCACGGCCACCGTCACCCGCGACGAGCTGTTCCCGCAGTAACTATGCCGCTGTATTCCGCATCTCACCTGCGCCAGAACGTTTGATCTGGCGCAGGTCTTCCCGTCCTTCCGCTGTCCAGTCTTGTCAACCGTATCACGCCACAGCCGTTAAAGCCGTTAAGGCGCTGCTCTTCCCTTGCGTTCGAGTCATCTTGAAACCACATCACGGAGAGATACCCATGTTCAAAAAAATACTGCTGGCCATCGCCACCTTGATCGCGACGATGGGCTTTGCCTTTGCCCAGGTCGACGTCAACAAGGCGGACCAGGCGGCACTCGACAGCGTCAAGGGCATCGGCCCCGTCACGTCGAAAGCCATCATCGATGAACGTGCCAAGGGCGGCGCCTTCAAGGATTGGGCCGATTTCGAAACCCGCGTGAAAGGCATCGGTCCGAAAAGTTCCGTGAAGCTGTCGGAAGCGGGCTTGCAAGTGAATGGCCAGGCCAAGTCCGGCGCGCCGGCGGCGCCCGCTCCGGCGCCGAAAGCCGCTCCGGCAAAAAAGGAAGCTGCTGTGAAGGAAGTTGCAGCGAAAGAAGCCGCACCGAAGCCAGCTGCTGTGACCGACACCGCTGCGGCGCCAGCCAAGACAGCCGCTGAAACGAAGAAAGAAGCTGCTGCTGCCAAGAAAGAAGCCAAGGCCGCCGCTGCCGCCGCCAAGAAAGAAGCAGCCGCCGCCAAGGTCGTGCCTGCCGCCGCTACCGCGCCAGCCGCCGCCGATGCCGCCCCCGTGAAAACGGCTGCCGAAACGAAGAAGGAAGCCGCTGCCGCGAAGAAGGCGGCTACTGCAGCGAAAAAAGAAGCCAAGGCTGCGGAAGCGGCTGCGAAGAAGGAAGCCAAGCTGGCTGCGGCCGATGCGAAGAAGGCCGAAGCCGAGAAAAAGTAAACGTGTTGCTGTAAGGCGTGCTGCATGGTGGTGCCGCGCAGCACGAGAAGAAAACCCCGCGCGGTACCGGCCGCGCGGGGTTTTTTTTATTCTGCAGCCGGGACTTCCCGCTTGCCAGTGCGCCGGAATGGCGCCGCCAGTTGGCCCGTCAGCGTCTTCGGCATGGGCGCCTCGATGCCGCAGGCGGCGGGCCAGGCGCGCGGCAGGTGATAGGTGCCGAACAGCCGGTCCAGCACGGGTAATGTGGAGGCGTAGTTGCGGTTGATGTGCTCGAACTTGCTGTGGTGCCAGTGGTGGAAGGCGGGCGTGGCCACCAGCCATTCCAGCGGGCCGAAGCGCCAGCGCAGGTTGGCGTGGATGAAGAAGCCCCAGACGGTACCGATCAGCAACAGCAGCACGGGTGCGGCGCTGCCTGCCGCACCGGGTCCTGCCAGGCCCAGCAGATACAAAGGTGTCAGGCCGAACAGGCGCGTGACGACCATGTCGACCGGATGGGTGCGGGTATTGGCGAGGAAATACAGCTGTTCCGTGCTGTGGTGTACGACGTGGTAGCGCCACAGCCATGGAATTTCATGGCTGAGCCGATGTCCCCAGTAAGTGCCGACTTCGCCGATCAGTAAGCCCAGCAGCAGCTTGCCCCACAGGGGCAGGGCAGACAGGGTGGCGGGGATGGCGTCCGGCAGCAAGCGCTGGCCAGCGATGGCGACCAGGGCCAGCGGCACGGCCAGCAAGGCGGCCGGCAGCAGGCTGCTGATGAAATAAAAGCCCAGGTCGCTGAACAGCTCCGTGCGTGAGCGCCCCGCATGGCGTTCGCCAAAGAAGCGCTCGAGCGGCACGAAGAGCACAGCCAGCAACACCAGCCACAGGCTCAGGCGCAGCACGTCGATGACGATGCCGGGCAACTGGGTTTGCAAAGTGTGCAGCAGGCTCATTTTATTCCATCAAGCAGTAAGCAGTGCTGCTGTCTCAGGCCGCAACGGCAGCCTTGCGACGGCGCGCCATAAAGCCCAGCAAGCCCAGGCCGCCGATCAGCATGCCCCAGGTCGACGGTTCCGGCACGGCCGACACCAGCGACACGCCATCGAGCAGCATGAACGGTGGCGCGCCCGTCGGGCTGCCCTTGGCCATGAACGACAGCAATTCGCTGCTGTTCGCGGCCGTGAAGGTCATGCTGGCCTGGTGCCAACCCGTGAAGCCCTGGCTGACGTTGGCGAGCGAGGCCGTTTGCTGCTTGCTGTTGCCCAGCGCAACGTCCCAGTAATTGACCAGGTTGTCGCCGCGGAAACCCACTTGCTGGCCTGCGCCATACGAAAAGCTCAGGGTGTACGCCTGGCCTGCGACGAGGCCGCTGACCAGTTGCGTGACGGGACCCGGGAAATAATCCCAGTCGGCCGCCAGCACATTGCCGCCCGTGGGACTGACGCCCAGGCCGTTTTTCGGGCCGCGGCCGCTGTAGGAATTCGGACCCCACAAGGCCAGCGCCGTCTTGGCGTTGGTGTCGTCGATGTTGTTGCCGTTCAAGACGAAGTTGTAACCCTTGCTGGACCAGTCGGTCAGGTAGGTGCGGTCGTCGCGGGCGTAGTTGCCTTCGTTCAGCTGTTTCGAAGTGCCGTTGCTGGTCAGTTCGAAATCGCCATTCTTGACCAGGTTGGTCGTGGCGGCCTGGGCGGCAGTGACGCACAGGGAAGCGGCGGCCAGCGCCAGCAATGCAGATGGTTTACGCATGATAAAGCTCCAAAAGTGACAGGATAGTGTTGCAGTCTGTCGGCGAGCTTTTGGCCAACGTTCGATTCAATCGCGGAAGGGGCGAGAAGGTACTTCAGAGACAGCGGTGGTGTCTTGTTGACGCGATTATAGCAGCGTTTGGCAAAACGGCATCTAACATGTCTCGAAAACAACAAATATTTTTAAATGGCAATCTTGCCAGGATTAAAGTTTTTATATGTCATGCACGCTACAGCTGCGACTCGATCAGCAGCCGGCGCATCACGGACACCAGCATGCGGCGCCAGAAGCCCGTTTCCGGGTCTTGCGTCCACACCTTGGCGGGTACTTCGGTCGCATCGGACCAGCGCAGGGCGCCGTTATCGAGGAACAAGCGGTAGCTGGTGTCGCTCGCCGTCGAGTGCAGGAACAGCGTGCGCATGTCGGCCGCCAGTGCGGTGTCGTCGAACAGCACGCCCATTTCCGTGTTTAGCTGGGCCGAGCGCGGGTCGAGGTTGAAGGAGCCGACGAAGCCCCGCTGGCCATCGACCACCACGGCCTTGGTATGTAGGCTGGCGCGGCTCGAGCCCATCAGGCTGATGCGCTTGCGGTGCTGGGTCTTCAATTCAAACAGGTCGACGCCGCCGCCCAGCAGCATCTGGCGGTAGCGCGCATAGCCCGCATGGACGAGGGCCACGTCGGTGGCGGCCAGCGAGTTGGTCAGTACCTGGACCTTGACGCCGGCGGCGACCTTGTCGGCCAGGGTGTGTGTCAGCTCCGTGCCGGGCACGAAATAGGGTGAGGTCAGCAGCGCTTCCTCGCGCGCGTCCGTCAGCAGGGGCAGCAAGCTGTGCATGAGCCAGTGCTCGCTGCGCTGCAAACTGGCGATGGGCGCGGCTTTTTCCGGCGGATCCGACAATACTTGCACTTGGGTACTCCAGTGCAGGCGCACGCGGCCATCGAGGTGGGCCTGCAGCTGGCCCGCATCGGTCAGCTGGCGCAGGTAGGGAGAAGCGTCCAGTTCGCCCGTGAGCGCGTCGAGGCGGGCGCGTACCGCCTGCAGTTCAGCCGCGCCCGCGTCCTTGCCCTCGTGCAAGGCGCCGATGGGGATGACGGCGCGGCTGTTCCAGAAACGGTCGAAGATATCGCTCGTCTGCTGTACGGCGGGCCCCACCAGCAGCAAGTCGGCATCCTGGAAATTGACTTGTTCGGCGGCATCGAAGTATTCATCGCCGATATTGCGCCCGCCGACGAGGGCGACCCGGCCGTCGACGATCCATGCCTTGTTGTGCATGCGCCGGTTCAGGCTGACGGCGCGCAAGGCCATTTCCACGGCGCGCATCCAGATGCCGTCGCGGTTGCGGCCCGGATTGAAGATGCGCACGTCGATCAGCGGGTGGCTATCGAGCGCGAGGATGGCGGCGTCCTGGCCGCGTGCGTTGATATCGTCGAGCAGCACGCGCACGCGCACGCCGCGGTCGGCCGCGCGCAGCAGTTCGCGCACCAGCAGGCGTCCCGTCACGTCGTTATGCCAGATGTAGTATTGCAGGTCGAGGCTGCGGCCCGCTTCGCGCGCGCTCAGGGCGCGCAGGGCGAACGCTTCCAGATTGTCATCGATCAGGGCCGTGCCGCTGTGGCCGGGACGTTGCGCCAGCTGCGGCGCCAGCACGCGGTCGAGCAGGGTGGCGTCCAGCGCCACGGGCAAGGCCGCGCCCGGCGCCCCCAGCGAGCGTTCGGCGAAGCGTCCGTAACTGTACAGGGCGGCAATGCTGAGCACGGCAAACAAGGTGGCCAGCAACAGCAATTTGACGAGCATGCGGCGCACCGTCAGCGGACCGCGCGCAGGTTGAGGCTGCGGCGTGCGGGATGAAGGGCGGTCAGGCGCATGCGGTGTCTTTCGTAAGCGGGGCAGTGGCCGATTGTAGCAGTTTCTATAATGCACGATTTTCATCCGGGAACATCCTTGCCCGTCGTCAAAAATGCGAGAATGGCCAGCTCAATCACTCATCGGGGGATGCAGGCATGGTACGGATTTTGACGGCAATGACGGCAGCCATGCTGTCGGCGGGTGTGGTGGCGGCGCCCGGCGCCGAACCGGCGCAGCAGCAGATACGGCAGGTGCTGGCTGATATTTCGCCGCAGCGCATCGAGGCGCATGTGCGCAAGCTGGTGGGCTTCCAGACGCGGCATACGATGTCCGATACCGTGTCCGACACGCGCGGCATCGGCGCGGCCCGGCGCTGGATCAAGGCCGAGCTGGAGCGCTGCGGCGCGCAGGCGGGCGGGCGTCTGCAAGTGGCGTTCGACAGCCATGTCGCGCCCGTATCGAAGCGCATTGCGCGGCCGACGGACATCGTCAACGTGGTGGCGACCTTGTCGGGCAGCCAGCCGCAGTCGGCCGGGCGCATCTATGTCGTCAGCGGCCATTACGATTCGCGCGCCACCGACGTGATGGATGCGCAGGGCGACGCGCCCGGCGCCAACGACGATGCGTCCGGCACGGCGGCCGTGATCGAAATGGCTTGCGCGATGGCGCGCTATCAGTTCGACGCCACCATCGTCTTCATGGCCGTGGCGGCCGAGGAGCAGGGTTTGCTGGGTTCCGGTCACTGGGCGCAGCAGGCTAAGTTGAACAAGCTCAACATCGCCGGCATGCTCAACAACGACATCATCGGCAGTTCGCGCGCGGAAGACGGCACGGTCGATGGCGGCCAGGTGCGCCTGTTTGCCGAAGGCATCCCGGCCGTGAAGGAAATGAGCGACGGCGTGCGCGCCCTGGTGGCGACGGGCGGCGAAAACGATTCCATCTCGCGCCAGCTGGCGCGTCATGTGAAACAGGTGGGCGAGCGCTATGTGCCCGGCTTTACGGTCAACGTTATCCAGCGCGCCGACCGCTACCTGCGCGGCGGCGACCACATGCCCTTCCTCGCGCAAGGGTACGCGGCGCTGCGTTTCACGGAACCGCACGAGGATTTTGCCCATCAGCACCAGGATGTGCGCGTGGAGAATGGCGTGCAGTATGGCGACCTGCCGCAATTCGTCGATTATGAGTATGTGGCGAAAGTGGCGCGCGTGAATGCGGCGGCGCTCGCATCGCTGGCCCTGGCGCCGGCCGCGCCCGCCGGCGTGCAGGTGCGCACGGCCCAGCTGGAAAACGCCACGTCACTGGTGTGGCAGCCGAATACGGAACCGGACCTGGCCGGCTACCGCATCGTCTGGCGCGCCACGACGGCCGACCAGTGGCAGGGCGCGCAAGACGTGGGCAATGTCACCGAGGCCAGGGTCAAGCTGTCGAAAGACAACTATTTCTTTGGCGTCCAGGCCATCGACCGTGACGGCAATGTCAGCGTGGCCACGTATCCCATGCCCTTGCGTTAGGCGCTGTTGACGGGCAGGCGCGCAAGAAAGCCGTGGATCTGGGAAACGACGGCTGCGCCTTCTCCGACGGCGGCGGCCACGCGCTTGGTGGAGCCGGCCCGCACGTCGCCGATGGCGAACACGCCCGGCACGCTCGTTTCCAGCGCGGCCCGGTCGGGCAAGTCGGGTGGATACACTCCATGGCCATGGGCGCGGCATTCGGCGCGCGTGACGTCGAAACCCGTGCGGATAAAGCCCTGTTCGTCGACGGCCACGGCGCAGTCGTGCAGCCAGTCCGTGTTCGGATCGGCGCCAACAAACAGGAAGACGCGGCGCACGGCGCAATCGGCTTCCTCGCCCGTGCGGTTGTTACGCCAGCGCACTTCCGTCAAGCCATCGTCGTCGCCTTCGAGGGCGATGATTTCCGTGTGCGTGTGCAAGGTGATGTTGGGCGTGGCGGCGATGCGTTCGATCAGGTAGCTCGACATGCTGGCCGCCAGTCCCTCGCCGCGGATCACCATGTGGACTTTGGCGGCGTGGCCGGATAGAAACACGGCCGCCTGGCCGGCCGAATTGCCGCCGCCAACGAGGATGATCTCTTCCTGCCGGCACAGCTTGGCTTCGATGGGCGAGGCCCAGTAATACACGCCCCGTCCCTCATACGTTTTCAGGTTGGCCAGCGACGGGCGGCGGTAGCGCGCGCCGCATGACAGTACCACCGTGCGGGCGCGCACCTGCGTGCCGTCGCACAGATTGACGCGCAGGGGCCACGTATCGCACAGCAGGTTGGCGGCGCTGGCCGGGGTGGCGATCTCGACGCCGAACTTTTGCGCCTGCACGTAGGCGCGCCCCGCCAGGGCCCGGCCGGAAATTCCAGTAGGAAAGCCCAGGTAATTTTCGATGCGCGCACTGGCGCCCGCCTGGCCGCCGTACGCGCGTTGCTCCAGCGCCAGGACCGATAAACCTTCGGAGGCCGCATACACGGCCGTGGCCAGGCCGGCAGGACCCGCGCCCACCACCAGCACGTCGAAGATCTTGTCGCCGGACAAATCGGGCAGCATGCCCAGGCAGCGTCCCAGTTCCGCATTGCCGGGATTCTTCATGATCTTGCCGTCAGGGCAGACGACCAGCGGCCATTCCTGCGGCGTGGGCTGGTAGCGCTCGGCCAGCGCGGCGGCGGCCGCATCGGTGGCGGGATCGAGCACCGTGTGGGGGTGGCCATTGCTCGACAGAAAACTTTGCAGGTGGAAAAGATTGCCATTGCCGCGCGGCCCCACCAGCACGGGGCCGCCGGAATTCGATTCGATCAGTGCCACGCGGCGCAGGATCAGGGCGCGCACGATGCGTTCGCCCATCTCCGCCTCGGCCACGATCAGCGCGCGCAAGGATTCCGAGCTGATGTCGAGCAACTCCACGGCGCCCACGGCGCTGCCGTTGACGAGGGTGGGGCGGCCCGACAATTGCGCCACCTCGGCAATGAAGTGGCCGACGCCCACTTCGCGCAGTACGGACGCCTGTCCCATGACCTCGTGGCGCTTGATGCTGACCCGTCCGGACAGTATCACCAGCATGCCGAAGCTGCTGCTGCCCGCCTCGAACAGCGTCTCGCCATCGGCAAAGTGATGGCGCGTGCCATAGCGCTGCAAGCGCTGCAGTTCGAGCGCATTGAAGACGGGCGAGATCTGGTGGCTGCGGCCGTGCAAGTCGAGCGTGGCGAACTGGACGGGATCGTCCTGCGTCGTTTCGGGAATGAATTCAGGTGTGCTGCTGGCCATGGCGAGTCCGTTCGGAGGCTGAATAAGCAAATAACAAAAATAACTAACAGTGACGAGTCTAGCGCATGCGGCGCGCGCTTGCCGCAATACCCCTTGTGCACGCCCGGAAATGGCGGCGCGGCAGGCGCCATGCGGCATGGGGAGGCGCAGCCGGACGCGCCCGCAAGCCCGGATGCCGCCGCCGATCGGCGATACGCCGTCCAGCATCTCATATTAGAATGGGTCTTTGTTGAATCTACTCAAACAGACACGATGGCTTACAAGACACTTGAAGATACGATAGGCAATACCCCGCTGGTGCAGCTGACGCGCTTGCCGGGTGCCGATGCGCTTGCGCGCAACAACGTCATCCTGGGCAAGCTGGAGGGCAATAATCCGGCCGGCTCCGTGAAGGACCGCGCGGCCATGTCGATGCTCAAGCGCGCTGAAGAGCGCGGCGTCATCAAGCCGGGCGATACCCTGATCGAGGCGACCAGCGGCAATACGGGCATCGCGCTGGCCATGGCCGCCGCCTTGCGCGGCTACAAGATGCTGCTGCTGATGCCCGACAACCTCAGCGTGGAGCGCCGCCAGAGCATGGCCGCCTACGGCGCCGACATTTTATTGACGCCGAAGACGGGCGGCATGGAGTATGCGCGCGACCTGGCCGAACAGATGCAGAAGGATGGCCGCGGCGTGATCCTCGACCAGTTCGCCAACGAAGACAATTCGCGTGCTCACTATGAAAGCACGGGACCGGAAATCTGGCGCGACACGGAAGGGCGCGTCACGCACTTCGTCAGCGCCATGGGCACGACGGGCACCATCATGGGCGTGTCGCGCTATTTGAAAGAGCAGAATCCCGCGATCCAGATCATCGGCGCCCAGCCCGAGGAAGGTTCGCAGATTCCCGGCATCCGCAAGTGGCCGGAAGCGTATTTGCCGAAAATCTACGACAAGTCGCGCGTGGACCAGGTGGAATACGTGAGCCAGGGCGTGGCCGAACGCATGGCGCGCAGCCTGGCGGCGGAAGAGGGCTTGTTCTGCGGCATCTCGGCTGCCGGCGCCTGCGAAATCGCGCTGCGCATCTCGCAAACGGTGGAAAACGCGACGATCGTATTCGTCGTGTGCGACCGCGGCGACCGCTATCTCTCGACCGGCGTGTTTCCTGCTTGATAGTTTAATTTGAAATGGAAATTCGTGTCGGCCAGAACGGCCTGAGAACTGCTGGAAATACCCCCTCCCCATGGCGGGGAGGGAAAACCTGCGGAACTGGCAGGATCAGCCTTGTGGCGTTTCGCCTTCTTTTGGCTTGAATTGCTTGTCGCTGATGCGGAATTTGTTACGACGGTCACCCATCAGGTAACGCAGGTCGCGGATGCTCAGGTCGCTGACTTCGTGCATGCGGATCAGCAGCGATGCGCCGACCGGCAGGCGGTGGTGGCGGATTTTACTGATGACTGGTGGCGCCACTTCCAGCGCGCGGGACAAGGCTGCGTCGTTTTTCAGGCGCAGGTTTTCGATCAGGGTATCGAGCAGTCTGTTTGGGTTGTACTGAAGCAGATCGTCGGAGTCCGAATCGCTGTTCATATCAATGCCGACTTGGTTTGTCATGATGTTATTGTTCCTTCTGTAGTTGCACTGCAAAGTAAAAAACACTCGGAGCTCGCTCTTGCTGCGTTCATGTTCATTCTTTACTAAAAGGAACGAATTCACACACGGTACGATCCGGGATACAGTTTTTCATGATATATACACAATTGTACAACAGGATTCAATTTCAAGCTGGAAAGCCCGATAATCTTGCTTGGTACAGAATCGGTGTTGTCTAGCTGCAACACCTATTTATTCTTTATTATGCTCTATGATAGAACAAAAATTGTACTTTGACAAAAGTTAAGTATAAAACCATTACTGCATTCCGTGCCGCACAAAGGCTGGCGAGCGAGGCTGGCACATGTTATCGGCCCTACCATAGACCTGTTTGCTGGTCGATTCAATATCGCTTACGCTTTCTTACAAGTAATATTATAACTTTACACTGACTTTCGGTTAGCGTGCGCGCACTTGACTGATGGCCTTGCCCAAGTCAAGCACTGACATGGCATAAAAATAACTTCTGTTGTACTGAGTTATAGCAAAGAAGTTATTGGTTGCCAAGTGATACTCAGTTGCTTCTGAACCATTTTGCAAGTCGATCAGGCCGAACAACATGTTCTGGGGCGTGGACGGCGCGGCACTGACGCCGGCTTCCTGCAATTCCCCCAGCCGGTACTTGGCTTGCAAGCCCTGGCCGATGAATTTTTCCCACGTGCGGCTGGCCGAGACGGTGACGGGGTAGGTGCTGACGGCCGGGTCATCGCGCCGCCAGCCGTGCTCGACGAGGAAATGCGCGACGCTGCCGATGGCGTCGGCCGTGGAATTGCGCAGGTCGATGTGACTATCGCCATCGAAGTCCACCGCATATTTCATGATGCTGCTGGGCATGAACTGGGGCAGGCCGATGGCGCCCGCATACGAGCCGAGCAGGGTCAATGGATCGATGCCATCCTTGCGTGCATACAACAGCGCGTTTTCCAGTTCTCCCTTGAAAAACTCCATGCGCGCGGCGCGGGTCGGGCTTTCCGGATAGGAAAACGCCAGAGTCGTCAGCGCGTCGAGCACGCGGAAGCGGCCCGTGTTGCGTCCGTACACGGTTTCCACGCCGATGATGCCGACGATGATTTCGGCTGGCACGCCATATTCGCGTTCCGCGCGCGCCAGCGCTTCCGCATTCTCATCCCAGAATTTCACGCCCGCATTGATGCGTACCGGTTCGATGAAGCGGGAGCTGTACGCTTGCCAGTTCTTCGGCTTGCCCGGCGGCGCCGGTTTCATCAGTTGCACGGTCGATTCGACATAGCGCACCTTGCCGATCAGGGTGTCGAGCTCGGCGCGGTCAAAGCCGTGTTTGGCAGACATGTCATCGAGGAAGGCGCGTACTTCCTTCCAGTTGGCATAGTCGACAAATTCGCCTTCGAAGTCGAATTTCGCCGGTGCTTTTTTTGCTGCTGTCTTGGCGGGAGGCGCCTTGGCCGCGCGCACGGCACGGGCGCGGTCGGCAGCGGAAATATTGCTGTTTTCGCCAGCGTGCGCCGTGGCCAGGCACAGGGGGAGGGAGAGGAGCAGGGACAGGGCGGGGTATTTGATCGGTAACAAGGAGCGTCTCATCGGCATTGGGTTAACAGGCGGCGCAAGCTGCGCCGCGCGCGGAATTGTTCGTCTGGGTTGGCATTACCATACTTCATCGCGGCATAGATTGCCAGAAACTGTGCAATGGCGGCGTGCGCCTCTTGTGTGGCCTTGCCTGCGGCCAACCGGACAGCATAACCGTACGGGCCTTCATGCGGCGCACGGCTGTAGCCGCGCCGCGCCTGTCGCTGGCAAAACCGCGCGTACAGGCGGTCGAGCGGATCGCCTTGCCGCGCCTGCCGCCACCAGACCAGTGCGCCCGCCACGGCGGACAGCAGGGCCAGCACGGCGCAAGCGACTGCCAGCTTTGTCGCTGGCACGTTTTTCAAGCCGTCGAGCATGGCGCGCTGGCGTTGGGGCGTGGCGTCGAGCACCCAACTGCTCCAGGCGTGCTCGGCCTGCTGCCATTGCTGGCGCCACGCGGCAACCGCCCCTTGCGCGCCGCCATCGAGGCCTGTCAGAGCCCGCCAAGCCGTCAGCGGTGACGGGGCCGGCGGCAGGGCGGCGTCGAGGTTGCGCTGCGTGCGCAGGGGCGCAACGGCGCCGGTGGGATCGACGCGCACCCAGCCCCGTTGCGCCAGCCACACTTCGCTCCAGGCATGGGCGTCGGACTGGCGCACCGTCAAGCTGTTGTCCGTACCGTTGCGCAAGCCGCCCTGGTAACCGGTGACGACGCGCGCGGGTATGCCCATGGCGCGCATCAGCACGACAAAGCTGCCCGCGTAATGTTCGCAAAAACCCGCTTGCGTGGTGAACAGGAAGTCGTCGACGCCCTGCTTGCCCAGCAGCGGCGGCTGCAGGGTGTAGCGGAACGGCGCGCGGCGGAAGTGCTCAAGCACGGCGGCGATGGCGTCGGCCGGCGCCAGCGCCTGTGCGCCGCTGCCGCGCAAGGCGCGGGCCCAGGCCACGCTGCGCGGATTGCTGCCAGTGGGCAAGGCCAGCCATGGCTGCTGCTGTTCTGGCGACAAGCTTGCCTGCAGCCGGTAGCGGGAATGGGAACTGACGCGGTAACGCACGGTCGAAGTAATGGGTTGAATGGTCAGCACTTCCAGCGCGGACGACACGACATACGGATTACCGGGCAAGCGTTCGATGCTGCGCGGCACGTCGAGCGCGAAGATGCGCCGCTGGCCGCTCGCTTGCAAGCTGACTTCGTAGTGGCTGGGCTGGCCTTCCAGCGCGATGTCTATGCGGCTGTCGCTGGCAGGCGCGCGGCCCTTCGCGCCCCGGCGCGTCCAGGTGGCGCCGTCGAAGTCGCCCAGCACCACGCCGCGCCAGTACAACTGGTCTTGCGGCGGGAGTGCTGTGCTGAAACGGGCCGTGAAGACGGGTTCGCTTGACAGGACCAGCGAGGCGATGGCGCCCGGCTGCATGCTGTCGGACAAGCCCGTGCGCGCCTGTGCGCCTTCTGTTGCCGTGCCCCACAGGGGACCGTCGACGCGCGGCACGGCAAGAAACAGCACGGCCGACAGGGGGATGGCCAGCGCCAGCATGCGTCCCAGTAAATTTAACCTTTGCGCCAGGTGCGGCTGCACGGCGCCGTACTGGGCCGACAGCAGGGCGGCCAGCAGGACGATGACTGTGGCCAGCATCCAGGCGGCGCTGAGGATGCTTTGCGTATGGAAAAAGTTCGCCAGCAGGAGGAGAAAACTGAGGAAGACGAAAACGAAGATGTCGCGCCGGCCATGCATTTCCAGCGACTTCAAGGCCAGCAGCAGGGCCAGCATGGCCACGCCCGGATCGCGTCCCAGCACGGTGCCGTAGCTGGCGTAGACGCCGGCGATGCCGAGCAAGGCCAGCGGCGCTAGCAGGATCAGCTGCGGCTGGCGCCGGCCCCGCACGGTGATGGCGGCGCGCCACAGCAGGAGCGCGGCAGCGGCGGCTGACAGCCACGGGGGCAGGTGCAGCACGTGCGGCGCCAGCACCATGGCGGCGGCCAGCAACAGCAGCATGATGTCGGCCTTGTCACGCGGCAAATTGCTCAGCCAGGCTTTCATGGCGTCGCCTGCGCTGGCGGAAAATCGTGCGGCAAATCATGCGGCGAACCGTGCAGGGCCAGTGCGCGCAAACAGGCGTCGCGGTGGCTGTCGCCCAAGGCCGGCGCCAGAGTCAGCGCGCCCAGGTGCAAGCCGTACGGCATGCCCGCGCGTTCCGCCTGCAATACCCAGGCGGCCAGGCGCGACAAGCGCGCTTCCGGCGCCAGCGCGTGCAGGGCCGCATGTTCGAGCACGATGCTGCCATGGGTTGCGCCTGCGGGAGAGTCGGCGGCAGGCTGGAATTGCTTGCTGAATACATGCTCGCCGTCATGGCGGGCGATCTGGCGCCAGGCCAGGCGGTGCAAGGGATCGCCTGGCTGGTAGGCGCGCACGCCGGCCAGTTCCAGGGCGCCATCGGGTGAGTCTGGCTGCCGTGCCTGCTGTGCCGGCTGTAGCGTGCCGGCAGGCAAGGGCAGCGGCGGCGCATTGTGTTCGGGCTGCGGATACACGAGCACGCTTGCGTCAGGTTGCCAGTGGCACCAGGCAAGGAACAGGCCCAGCGGAAAACTGCCGGACAGGCGCACGGCAGGCGCAGCCAGCCATCCCCGCTGCGGCGCGGCCACCACGATGTCAACGGCCGTTTCCCCGTGGGCGGCGATGTCGGCCAGGCTGGGCGCTGCCGCCGAACCGCTGATGGCCACGTGGAGCGCATGGCGCGGGCGGGCGCTGCGGTTGATCAGGCGCAAGGTGAACGTGGCCTGGCTGCCCGCGAACACGGGCTTGCCCGGTGTGGCGGCCAGGGCCAGGCCTGCCAGGTTGCGGCTGGCAAATAACATGTCGGCGATGGCGCAGGCGGCCGCGAAATACGTGAGCGCATAGCCCAGGCCTAGGCGGTAATTGACGGCGGCGATCCACAGCGCCAGCAGCAGTGCGGCAAACGCCAGGCCCGCGCCCGAGGGACGGACGTGCACGCGCTGCGCGCCCAGCCAGGGGCGCACCGGCAGCCATTGGATGTCGCGCAGGCGCACGGCTGTCAGACGGGAATACTCAACAGCATGTGCTGCAGCAGCGCGCGGCTGTCCACGGACCCTTGCGCCGCATGCAGGCGGTGGGCGCAGACGGGCAGCAGCACGGCTTGCACGTCCTCGGGCGTGACGTGGTCGCGGCCTTCCAGGGCGGCCCAGGCGCGCGCCGCCTGCAGCAAGGCCAGCGCGGCGCGCGGGCTCAGGCCATCGGCAAACACGCCCGGCGCGCGCGTGGCGTGCACGAGGGCCAGCACGTAGTCGACGACGGCGGCCGAGGCGTGGATGGCGCGCAGGCCCGCTTGCGCCTGCAGCAATTCTTCCGCGTTCATGACGGCCGGCAAGGTGTGCAGCATGGCGCGGCGGTCGGCGCCCAGCAGCAGCGCCCGTTCGGCGGCTGCATCGGGGTAGCCCAGGGTCACGCACATGAGAAAACGGTCGAGCTGCGATTCGGGCAGGGGGAAGGTGCCCAGCTGGTGCGCGCAGTTCTGCGTGGCGATGACGAAAAACGGCTGCGGCAGCGCGTGCGTGACGCCATCGAGCGTCACTTGCCGCTCTTCCATCGCTTCGAGCAAGCCCGATTGCGTCTTCGGCGTGGCGCGGTTGATCTCGTCGGCCAGCAGCACTTGCGTGAACAGGGGGCCGGGATGAAACACGAAGCTGGCGCTGCCCCGGTCATACACGCTCATGCCGGCCACGTCGGCGGGCAGCAGGTCGCTGGTGAATTGCTGGCGCTTCCATTGCAGGCCCAGCGAGATGGCCAGCGCGTGGGCCAGGGTCGTCTTGCCCACGCCGGGCACGTCTTCGATCAGCAGGTGGCCGCCGGCCAGCACGCAGGCGAGGGTCTGGCGGATCTGCAAGTGTTTGCCGACGAGAACTTCGCCGATCTGCTGTGCGGCCTGGTGTATTTTCGAAAACATGCTATTTCTATCACAGTAAGTCGGATTATTTAATTTACAATCGCTTTGGCCAGGTCAAGCCGTGCCGCCCGCCCGTTGCGTGCACGTGGTAGATTAGTGCGGTAGCGGCACAGACCGGCCAGTGATTTTATGCGAGAACGCGCAGGGCGAACAGGAATGCCATGCAGTGTTCCCGGAGAATGGACAGAGACAGAGGTAACCAGTACAGCGCATGAGCACAGCCATTTATACCCATCCCGATTGCCAGCGCCATGAAATGGGCGACTGGCACCCTGAATCGCCGGCCCGCTTGCAGGCCATCAATGATCAATTGATCCTCGCGCACATCAGCGACCTGGTCGAACACCGCGACGGCGTGCGCGCGCAATTGTCCGATATCGAGCGCAACCACAGCGCCACGGCCATCGGCCTGGTGCGCGACAATGTGCCGCAAGAGGGCGACTACTATCCGCTCGACGGCGACACCCTGCTCAACGCGCACAGCTATGACGCGGCGCTGGCCGCCGCCGGCTCGGCCGTGGCAGCCACGGACGCCGTCATCGATGGCGAGATCAGCAATGCCTTCTGCGCGATCCGTCCGCCCGGCCACCATGCGCGGCCCAGCGAACCGATGGGTTTTTGCCTGTTCAATAATGTCGCCATCGCCGCCAAGCATGCGCTCGACGTGCGCGGGCTTGAACGGGTCGCCATCGTCGACTTCGACGTGCATCATGGCAATGGCACGGCCGAGTCCGTGGCGCACGATCCGCGCATCCTGATGGTGAGTTTTTTCCAGCACCCGTTCTATCCGTACAGCGACGTGGAATCGTACACCGACACGCGCGTCAACGTGCCCGTGCCGGCCCGCTCGAAAGGCGACGCCGTGCGCCAGCTGGTGCTCGACCACTGGCTGCCGGCGCTGCACCGCCAGCAGCCGCAGATGATTTTCATTTCCGCTGGTTTCGATGCCCACCGCGAAGACGACGTGGGCGGCATGGGCCTGGTGGAGGCCGACTACACGTGGATGACGCAGCAGATGATGGCCGTGGCCAATCAGTATGGCAAGGGCCGCATCGTCAGCTGCCTCGAAGGGGGCTACAACCTGTCGTCGCTGGGCCGCAGCGTGGCGGCGCACGTGAAGGCGCTGGCGGAACTCTGACTACAGCAAGGTAGGGCGGCTGCCGGAATGCGTGTGGCGGTGCGTCTGGTAGTCGAGCGCCTCGCCGGCCATGAAGCGGCGCCAGGCCTGCGTGTAGACGAGCGATGATTTATCCGCATCAAAACTGTCGAGCTGCAACATGTCGCGGTGGTGCTTGATTTCATTGACCAGTTGGTCATACAGCATTTGCAAGCCATAGCTGTCGGCGCTCTGGCGTTTCAGGCGCTCTTCCAGCTGCGCCACTTGCCCCTGCAATTGCCGGCATTCCTTCTTCCAGTCATTGCGCGGCACGCGCTTGGGCGCCTTGCCAGTGTGTTCCATCATCATATCGAGCTATCCCCATCGCCTATCTCCCTGCATCTGGCGGGAGCCAGCCTGGAAAATAATTGCTTTTCATTTAAGAGGCGATATTAGAGCACACTTTTTTATTACTCTCAGTAAATAAAAAAATCTACATGGAAATACTTGACCTGGCTTTCCGGGCACGTATCACTGGCGCAGCGCCGCCTTCATGGGCGCTGCAGGGGCGGCTTGCGCCATGTTGCCGTCGTCCGCATACGTGAGGGTCAGCAGGGTATTGTCGTCCCAGCTCGCGTCATGCAGCGGCGGCACGTAGCGCTGGCGGTCTTCCGTGATGCGGATGTCCAGCGTGCGCTCGCCCGAGCGCGCCTGCACGGCAAGCAGCTTGCGGAACACGGGATACGGCACGTGGATCAGCGACGAATGGCACGGCCCGCCCGCCAGGCGGAACAGGTTGCGCCGCACAAACGGCAAGTCATCCTGCTCGACGGCCCAGCGGATTTCGCATTCCAGGCGCAAGTCGCCCAGGCGACGCACGTTCTGGGGCAGGCCCGGCGTGTGGATGTCGGCGCGCCAGCGCAGGGTATCGCGCTTCTTGTTGCTGACCAGGTCGGCATTTGCATCGAAGGCGGTCTTGTCGCGCGTCAAGGTGAAACCGCCGTCCGCCGCCAGCGGCACGGGGATAGACAGGTTGTCGGCCGACAGGTGCAGGGTCACGCCATCGAGCCTGGCTTTCGGCGTGGCGGGGATCAGCATGAAGCGCAGCGGCGCGCCCGGCGCCAGGCGCTGGTGGTCGGCATACGCGTCGAGTCCCTTGAGCATGGTGCGGTAGGGGCGCAGGTCGGGATCGCGCGTGCCTTGCACATCGACAATCTGCTGCATTTCCTGGTGCACTGCGTCGCCCGGCGCCGCCGCTTGTTCCTGGGCCATGGCGGGCAGCAGGCAGGCGCAAAGGGGGACGAGGAGGAGGAAACGGGGAAGATGCATGGAATGCGTGCCAGGTTGAACTTGCAATGGAGAGTCCGCCCAGGCTGGACGGACTGCGGATCTTATCATTCATGTAACTGCTAAATTATCACCAATTGTCTCGTTCGCGTCGCACGGCTGGCGCTGGCGGTGGAAAATGGGACGTCGTGGCGGCAACCACGTAAAATAGCGGATTGACTGAACGATTTTGAAAGCAAGAGCATGGCGATACAATGGTACCCAGGACACATGAACGCGGCCCGCAAGAAAGCGGCCGAAACCATGGAAAACACCGATCTGGTGATTGAAGTGGTGGACGCGCGCCTGCCGGCAGCCAGCTGCAATCCCATGGTGGACGAGCTGCGCCTGTTCCGCCAGCGCCCTTGCCTGAAAATCCTCAACAAGACCGACCTGGCCGACCCTGCCGCGACCGCCGCCTGGGTGGCGTACTTCAATGCCCAGGAAGGCGTGACCGCGTATGCGATGACGACCAAGAAGCCGGGCGACGTGGCGCGCATTCCGGACCTGGCCAAGTCGCTGGCGCCGCATCGCGGCGTGCCGACGAAGCCGCTGCGCATCATGATCATGGGCATCCCCAACGTGGGCAAGTCGACCCTGATGAACGCGCTGCTGAAAAAGCGCGTGGCCAAGGTGGGCGACGAGCCGGCCGTGACGAAAATGCAGCAAAAGCTGTACCTGGACAAGAACACCATCCTTGTCGATACGCCCGGCATGCTGTGGCCGAAGATCGCCATCCCCAGCGACGGCCTGATGCTGGCCGCCAGCCACGCCATCGGCTCGAACGCGCTGATCGAAGAGGAAGTGGCCGTGTTCCTGGCCGAGGAATTGCTCAAGCGCTACCCGGACTTGCTGGCAACCCGCTACGGCACCAAGATCGGTGAAGTCGACGCCATCGGCGTGGTCGAGGGCATCGCCGCCAAGCGCGGCTTCCGCATCAAGGGCGGCGACTACGATTTCGAGAAGGCGTCGCACACCCTGCTGCTCGACTACCGCAGCGGCATCCTGGGACGCATCTCTCTGGAAACGCCGGACACGCGCGCGGCCCTGATGGCCCAGCACGCGGCCGAGATGGCGGAAAAAGCCGCCAAGGCGGCCGAGATCGCCGCTGAAAAGGCGAAGAACGCGGCGCGGGGCAAGCGCGGGACTTAACTAAAAAAAGCCGCTAGTTAGCGGCTTTTTAAAATTCCGGGGTCAGACCCCCGGTGACGTTGGCGCTGAACCCGCCGTTAGCGGTGTCGAGGGACTCGGCGTCCCCGTCTGACCCCGGCGCGTTGCTAATTTCCGCCGGTCGTTCCAAACCGGAAACTCGTCACCGCCAGCGCCCCGAAGAAATCCTCCTCGTGATACACGACCTGCGCCGTTTCCTGCTCGGCCGCGCCCAGCGCCACCATCAGCGGCAGCAGATGGTCTTCCTGCGGATGGGCCTGGCGTGCGCCCGGTGCCCTGTCCCAGGCCAGCAATTGCTGCAATCTTTGTTCCGGCGGCAAGGCCATCGTCTGGCGCAGCCAGGCGTCGAACTGGTGCGAGGCGACGGCGCCCGCCTGGCCGAACTGGCGCAGGTTATGGTAACTAAGGCCGCTGCCGACGATCAGCACGCCTTGGCGGCGCAGGCTGGCCAGCGCGCGGCCCACTTCGACGTGGGTGAGCGGGTCGTAGCCGTGTTTCAGCGACAGCTGCACCAGCGGCACGTCCGCCTGCGGATAGATGGGGAACAGGGCGCTGAAGGTGCCGTGGTCGAAACCCCGTTCATGGTCGAGGCGCGCCGGGTGGCCGGCAGCGTCCAGCAACTGTTTCACCTGCGCCGCCAGCTCGGGCGCGCCGGGCGCCGGGTACTGGATTTGATAGGTGTGCGGCGGAAAGCCAGAGTAATCGTAGATCATGCCCGGCCGGGGGCTGGCCGAGACGAGAAATTGCGGTCCTTCCCAGTGCGCCGTGACGACGAGTACGGCTTTCGGGCGCGCGCCGATCTGGCGCGGGATATCCTGCAACGACGCTTCGAGCACGTCGTAGCGGCCGCCGAACTGGTCTTTCATGAACGGCCAAGGGCCGCCGCCGTGCGACAGGAAGTAGGTAGGGAAGGTGTGTTCTTGCATGGCGGCTCCGCAGTGGAATGACTGATGCTATCGATGATAGTCATGCCCAGTCAGTTGATCAAGATCGCAATTATTGATATATCATTTCCAATTTGTTGATGATTGGGCCGTCATGGATACCTTGCGCAGCATGCGCGTGTTTCGCGCCGTGGTGGAACTGGACAGTTTCGTGCGCGCCAGCGAGCGCCTCGACCTGTCGCCGGCCATGGTCAGCAAGCACGTGATGCACCTGGAACGCCACCTGGGCGCGCGTCTGCTGAACCGCAGCAGCCGCCACCTGAGCCTGACGGAAATCGGCAAGGTATATTTTGAACAGTGCCGCGACATGCTCGACAACCTCGACGAGGTGGAAGCGACGGTCGGCCGCACGACGGTGGTGCCGCGCGGCATGCTGCGCCTGAGCGCTCCCGTCTGGTTCGCCAACGCCATCTTTACGCGCACCCTCGTGGCCTACCGCGAACGTTTTCCGGAAGTGACGTTCGACATCGACTTGAGCGGCAGAGTGGTCAACCTGGTGGAAGAGGGCTTCGACCTGGCCCTGCGCGTGAGCCAGGCGCCATCGCCGGCCCTGATCGCGCGGCCCATCGGCAGCATCGCCTTTCACCTGGTGGCCGCGCCCGCCTACCTGGCGCGCGCGGGCCATCCGCACGTGCCGCAGGACCTGGCGCAACACGCCATGATCAGCTATTCCTTGTTGGCGAACGGCAACGAGCTGGCCTTCGATGGGGCTCAGGGGCGCGAGACAGTAAAATTCTCGCCCGTCCTGCAATGCAATAACGAAAGCCTGCTGCATGCGGCCGCGCTCGACGGCATGGGCATCGCCCTGCTGCCATCGTGGCAAACGGATGCGGACCTGGCGGCCGGGCGCCTGGTGCGCCTCTTCGACGATTTCAAGCTGGCGGGCGGCAGTGTCTACGCCGTCTACACGAGCCGCCGCTACCTGTCGTCGAAAGTGCGCACCTTCATCGACTTCCTGGCCGACGAGGCGCGCCTTGGAAGCTGAGGGCCGCCGGCCAGGCGTCGATGCGCCATGCCGGCCACTTGCCCATCGCTTGCGGCGCCGTGCGCCGTGCGTATAATGATTCGCTTTTGCCATCCTTCCTGTTACCGTGCGTGCGCGCCCCGGTAGCGCACCCAGCTTTCCGCCATGATGCCTGCCCTTTCCGCCCTGACCATCGCCGCGCGCACCTTGCTGCTGTGCGCCCTGGCCATGCCGGCGTGCGCGCAGGAAGGCGTGGCTGGCGTGGATGGCGCTGCGGCCGGCGTCATGCATGGCGACTTGTCCGCCGAACTGGCGCAGGGCGGCCAGCACAGCGTGCGCGGCGCCCTGTCGCGCGACCAGGGCGGCATGGTGCTTGACGTGGCCGTCGACGGCCTGCGCAATGGCAATTACCGCGACGGCAGCGTGTTTCACCAGCGCGGCTTCAACGGCGGCGCGGAATGGAAGCTGCGCCAGGGCCGCTTCGGCTTCAGCGCCGACCAGCTGAAGCAGGACACCCGCTATCCCGCGCCCGAGGCGCCGTTCCTGGCCTTGCTTGCCGCCCGCCCGGAAGACCTGTACCGCTATGAGGTGCGGCGCGCCAGCGCCTTCGTGCAGCGCTATGTAGGCAGTTTCGAGCTGGGCGTGGAACTGTCGCAGCGGGAAAAGCGCGCCACGGCCCACTATGCGGGCGAGGACGGCAGCAGCGAGTCGACGTACAGCAGCCGCCGCCGGCAGCTGGCGCCACGCCTGCGTCATTACGGCAAGGTGGACGGCGTGGGCACGGATACGGAAGTGGGCCTGGACCTGATGCAGTGGCAGCGGCGCTCGGGCCGCGATGGCGATGCGCAGCGCCGCCAGTATTCGCGCGCGCTGCTGCTGCGCGAAGAGCTGGCCTTCGGCGGCGCGTATGCGCCGCGCCTGCTGCTGGGGCTGCGGCATGAACAGTTCCAGCTCGATCCGGCCGACATGCCCGCCGGCGGCAGCGACTGGGAAAACCAGAATGCCTGGGACGTGCAGGGCAGCCTGCAATTGCGCCCGCAACTGAGCGTGTACGCCAAGGCCGCGCGCAGCTACCGCATCGACGACGATGGTTATACCCGCGCCGGCTACCGCCCGCTGGCGGGACAGCTGCGACGCGACATGGAAGTGGGCGCCACCTTCGGCGACGCGGCGCGCAGCGCTTCCGTGCGCGTCTTCAGCGAGCGCCTGAGCAACCAGATCGTCTTCGACCAGAACCTGGGACAGCTGGGCTTTGCGGGCAACCTCGACCCCTCGCGCCGCGACGGCGTCGCCATCGAAGCCAGCATGGCGCTGGCGCGCGACTGGCGCCTCGACGCTCAGTTGCGGCAGGTGCATGCGCGCTATGACGATTACGCCTACGACGGCCCGGACATCGCCCTCGTGCCAAAGACCCTGGCCAGCCTGCGCCTGTACTGGACGGGGCAGGGCGGCGCCAGTGCCGACGCCGGCGTGCAATGGCTGCGCGCCCTGCGCTATGGCCCCGATTTCGCCAACAGCTGCCTGGCGCAAGTGCCTGCGTTTGCCACCGTGGACGGACGCTATGCGCGCAAGCTGGGCGCCTGGGAGCTGGAACTGGCCGGCAGCAACCTGGCCAACCGCCGCCATTACGGCGATGCGCCGGGCTGCCGTTCCAGCATTTACCTCAACGATGCGCGCCAGCTGCGCGTGTCGGCGCGCTACCATTTCTGAGGCAGGGGCGCAGCGGGGCTTAAATGCGGCTTAAGCGGACGCAAACGGAGCGCGTAAAAGCGCTTTTTTTCCGGCAGGGCGACATCGTCCGGCGCAAAAAGTGGTAATCTCGCCCCGTTCACGACCACTTATGATGAAGGATTATTATGCGTTTTCTGCGTTTCTTGCGTCCCCTGCTTGCCGCCGTCACCCTGGTGGCGGCCACCGGCGGCGCCATGGCGGCCGATACCGGCTTTACCACGCTCACGACGCCAGTGCGTACGGACACGGGCAAGAAGGTGGAAGTGGTCGAGTATTTCATGTACTCGTGCCCGCATTGCTACGCACTCGATCCTTTGATGCACGACTGGGTCAAGAAGCAGGGCGACAAGATCGCTTTCCGCCGCATCCACCTGGCCTTCTCCGGCCCGAAAGACCCGCAGGCACACGCCTATGCCACGCTGGAAGCGATGGGCCAGCTGGACCAGTTCCACGACAAGATCTTCCGCGCCATTCACGTCGAGCGCAACCGCCTGAACCGCGATGACGCCATCCTCGACCTGCTGGTCAAGAACGGCATCGACAAGGCGAAATACCTGGACATGTTCAATTCCTTCGGCGTGCAGACCAAGCTGAAACGCAACGAACAGCTGATCACCGCCAGCAAGATCGACAGCGCACCGACCATCGTCATCGACGGCCGCTTCGTGACGTCGCCGGCGCAGCTGTCGCGCCCTGGCCAGTCCGAGCCGCAAACCCAGACGGCAACCCTGCGCGTGATGGATGAACTGGTGGCGCGCGTGCTGAAAGAGCGCGCTCCCGCGCCAGGGAAGAAGTAAGCGGAGAAGCCATGAAACAGCTGCCCTGGACTTTGTGCGTACTGGCCGTGGCCCTCGTGGCGTGGCTGGCGATCGCCATCGTCAACGTGGAAAACCAGCGCAATGCGCTGGCCAGCAAGGCTTGCGTGGACCCCGCGTTCAAGAACGAGGTCGATGCGAAATGCCTGGCGTCCGTGCGGTCGCGCGAACACTGGTGGCAGCATCTGACTTACGCCATGACGCATTTCCGAAATTGAATGTATCAGTACGAAAAACCCGCCGCGCGCGGGTTTTTTTTCGTCCGCGTATGATGAAGCCACAACTATTCAGGAGGGACAATGAAAGAAGTGATCTTGATTACAGGCAGCAGCCGCGGCATCGGCGCGGCGACGGCGCTGCTGGCGGCGCGCCAGGGCTATGCCGTCTGCATCAACTATGTGCGCGATGCGCAGGCGGCCGACGCGCTGTGTGCGCGCATCGTGGCCGACGGCGGCGAGGCCATCGCCGTGCAGGCCGACGCCAGCGATGAAGCGGACGTGGCACGGCTGTTTGGCGAAGTCGACGCACGTTTGGGAACGCTCACGGCGCTGGTCAACAATGTGGGCGTGCTGGAGCAGAAATGCAGGCTCGTCGACATGTCCGTGCAGCGCCTGGAACGCGTGCTGCGCACCAACGTGATCAGCTATTTCCTGTGCTGCCAGCAAGCCGTGCGGCGCATGTCGACGGCCCATGGCGGGCAGGGCGGGCGCATCGTGAACGTGTCGTCGGCGGCGGCCCGCCTCGGCTCTCCGGACGAATACATCGATTACGCGGCCTCGAAAGGCGCCGTCGATACCATGACCTTGGGCCTGGCGAAGGAAGTGGCGGCCGAGGGTATCCGCGTCAACGGCGTACGGCCCGGCATCATCTATACGGACATCCACGCGTCTGGCGGCGAACCGGGACGGGTGGCGCGCCTGGCGCCCGGCGTGCCGATGCAGCGGGGCGGCCAGCCGGAAGAAATCGCCGACGCGATTTTATACCTGCTGGGACCGGGCGCCAGCTATGTGACGGGCAGCATCCTCGACGTGGCGGGCGGGCGCTGATCTTCAACTGCTGCAAGTAACTGATTCAAGCGCGGGGCCAATTATCAGGCGGGGCAAGCGAGTCCAGAATGGCGGTGTGCCATGTGCACGCCGATCAACTCATTTGGAACTACTATGCCCGCTTTTGCCCCCGCCATCCTGGCCCTGTCGCTGCTGGCCGCCGCGCCAGCCCATGCCACCACGGATTTGCCCATGCCGGCCCAACTGTCCGGCGCCACCGCCACGGATAAAACGGCGCTGGCCGCGCGCCGCTACGCCGCATTCTGGCAAAGCGGCGACCCGGCCCTGGCGCGCCTGGCGCTGGCCGACAATTTTATTGACCGCACCTTGCCCGCCGGCCGCCCGCAGGGATTGGCCGGTCCGCTGCAGGCGTCGCAAGTGTTCCATGCGGCCGTGCCGGATTTGAAGGTGGTCATCGAGGAGATGCTGGTGGCCGGCGACCGGGTGACCCTGCGCCTGCATTTCACGGGGCGCTTCACGGGCGTCTTCCCCACGCCGCAGGGCGAGCTGCGCGGCCAGGGCCAAGCCATCGATTTCCATGCGTTCGACCTGTACCGCGTGAATGGGCAAGGGCGCATCAGCGACAACTGGCACCTGGAAGACAATCTGACCTTGCTGCGCCAGCTGGGCGTGCTGGCACCGTGAGGGCGGTCCGCTAGGGCTGCGCCGGCAGCGAGGAAAACTGCTGCAGCAGGAAGTCGACCAGCAGCGTGACCCGCGGCGGCTGGAAGCGGCTGCGCCGGTACAGCAGGTTCAGGGGGACGCTATCGGCAAAGTAATCGTCGAGCACCGTCTGCAAGCGCCCCGCGCGCAGGTCGTCGCCGATGTCGAGCAGGGATTTGTAGGCATAGCCATGGCCGGCCACGGCCCAGCGGCGGATGATTTCGCCGTCGTTGCTGTGCCATTCCCCTTGCAGGCGCAAGCCGTGGCGCTTGCCGTTTTCGCGGTAGCGCCATTCCTGCGGCGCGCCGTCGCCAGCCGTGAGCACGAGGGTGGGCAGCGACGCCAGGTCGCGCGGCGCGGACGGCACGCCGACCCTGGCGGCCAGCGCGGGCGCCACGCACACGACGCGCCGGCCCGGGTGCAGCAGGCGCGCCACCATGTCGCTGTCGGGCAGCTCGCCGTAGCGGATGGCCAGGTCGACGTCGTCCTGCACCAGGTTGGCCGTGGCGTCCGTCAGGGTCAGCGCATGGCGCACCTGCGGGTGCAGCGCGGCAAAGCGGTCGAGCATGGGCAGCAGCAGCTGGCGGCCGATGTCCGATGGCGCCGAGATGCGCACCACGCCGCGCACGGCGCCGCCACCCGGGTGCAAACCGTCTTCCGCCTGCGCCAGCAAGTCCAGCGCCTGTTCGCTGTAGCGGCGGTAGTGCAGGCCTTCTTCCGTCAGGCGCAGCTGGCGCGTTGTGCGTTCGAACAGGGTGGCGCCCAGCGCCGTTTCCAGGCGCGCGATGGCGGCGCTGGCGGCGGCCGGCGACAGGCCGTGCTTGCGGCCGGCCGCGGAAAAGCTGCCCAGCGCCGCAGCGTCGAGGAACAGGGCGATTTCCGCCAGGCGTCCGGCGCCGCCGCGTATCATGCCGGGTGCGCGGCCGCTGGTTTCGGCGCCGGTGCAGAGTGGGGCGTGATCACCACGGTGCACGTGGTGCCGGCCACCAGCAATTGTCCCTTCGGCTGCTCGTCGATGTGGATGCGCACGGGCACGCGCTGCGCCAGGCGCACCCAGTTGAAGGTGGGGTTGACGTCGGCCAGCAGTTCGCGGCCCGTGGCGGCGTCGCGGTCGGTGATGCCGCGCGCGATGCTCTCGATGTGGCCGTGCAGCGTGCCGCCGCTCATCAGATTCATTTCCGCCTTGTCGTCCTGCGCCAGCATGCCCAGCTTGGTCTCTTCGAAGTAGCCGACGACGTAGTACGAGGCGCTGTCGATGACGGCCAGCTTGGCCGCGCCGACGGCGGCGAAATCGCCCTTGTGCACGTTCAGGTTCGTCACGTAGCCGCTGACGGGCGCGCGCACGGTGGTGCGCTCCAGGTTCAATTGCGCCAGCGCGCGGGCGGCCACGGCGGCCTGCACCTGCGAGGTGGCCGAGGTGGCGGCGAAGGCCGCGCTTTCGCGGCTTTCCGTCGAGATGATGCTGGCGTCAAGACCCGCGCGGCGCTGGGCTTCCTTGCCGCGGCGGCCCTGTTCCGTCCTTTGCGCGGCCAGCACGGCGTCGGCTTGCGCCAGCGCGCTCGTGTAGCGTTCCTTGTCGACGACGAACAGGATATCTCCCTTTTGCACGACCTGGTTATCGCGCACCAGCACGTCCGTGACGGTGCCGGCCACGTCGGCGCTGATGTTGACGATGTCGGCCTTGATGCGGCCGTCGCGCGTCCACGGCGACTCCATGTAGCGGTCCCAGACGGTCTTGCCTATCCACAGGGCTGCGGCCAATAGCAGCAGGGTGATTGCATAGCGGGTCAGTTTGCTTACCATGTCGGCAGCCTTTCCTTGATCGGGTTGAACGGTTTTTTTTATTTGTAGCGCTATTTGTAGAGCGATAAAGCCAGCGCGCCGAAGATGGCGATGAAGATGCACAGCCGCGCCAGCGACGGGTGCCACACCATGCGGTACACGCCCAGGCAGCCCAGCACGCGGTCGAGCAGGGTTTGCAGGGCTATGCTGAGGAGGAACAGGGGCAGCAGGGTAGGAATCAGAATTCCGAACAGGGCGAATTCACGCGGCATGGTGGTCTCCGGCGCCAGGCGCCATGTGGTCGAGTAAGGAGGTGTAGATCGAGTGCAGGTCGGCCAGCGCCGTCTGCAGGCGCGCGCTGCGCTCGCCGGTGGCATCGGCTTCCGTCTGGGCCGCGCGCACCACGGCGCCCGCCTGCAGGGTGGCCGTCAGCGCCGCCTGCAGTGCCGTATCGCTGCGCGTGCGCAGCCAGCCGGCGATGTGGTCCACGCACTGCTGCAGCGCGTGGCGCGTGGCGCCCGGCCGGGCGGTGGCGATCAGTTCGCGCAGTTCGATCACGGAATGGCCGATTTCCAGCAGGGTCAAGGCCTGGCGCACGACGGCGCGCGCGGCCTCGCCCGGCGCCGGGCCTGCCGCCGCATTGAGCTGGCTGAGCAGGTCGCGCACGCGGTTGTCGAAACGGTGTTTGACGCGGCGTGCGGGCGCCGTGCACGCATGCAGCGCTTCGCGCCACAGGGCCCGGCCGATGTGGTCCTTGTGGCCCATCGTGTGCTCGGGCAGCAGTACGGCAAACACGAGGGCGGCCAGCATCAGCCCCACGATCAGCGCCATGCCCGTGTTCAAAAAGGCCGCGCCATCGACGTGCATCACATTCGCCGGCGCCATCTGCGTGATGAAGGTCGACACGCCCAGGCCCACGCCCAGCTTGGCGGGATTGGTCATCAGGTACAAGCCGACGGCGAGAAACGGCGCAAAACTGAGCACCAGCATGGGGAAGCCGTCGCCGTGCACCAGCACGAAGTACACGCAGACGAGCGACAGCGGCATGGCGATCAAAAAGCCCGCCAGCACCTGGCGGATCATCATGATGGGGCGCGGCGAGGACGAGGCCAGCGCGCAGAACACGGCCGCCATCAGCATCGCCGTGCTGGCGTAGGGCCAGGCGAGGAAGTAGGCGCCCAGCGCCAGCAGGGCCAGGCTGATGCCGGCGCGCGCGCCGCTGGCGAGCACCAGCGCGGGCGGCGTCTTCGGCGCATACGCCTGCGGCGTGCTCACGTCCAGCGGCGTGTCGTGCACGAGGCTGAAATACACTTCGTGAAAGCGGCTCATGTCGCGCGCGAAGCGCTCGAGCAGTTCGCACACGGTGTCGAAATCGATGCGCTGCGCATGCACGATGGCCGCGCCGTCGATGTCCGCGCGGGCCTGGCCCAGCGCCGTTTGCAGATGCCGCTGCATGGTGTCGAGCGAGTCTTGCGAAGGCGTCGCCTGCAGCGCTTCGGCGACGATGGCGTACAGGGGTGCGCAGGCCTGCATGACCTGGGTTTCGCCATCGCGCTGCAGGCGGTCGAACAGGCGGTGGAAGGTGTAGAAGGTCGTCAGCGCCGTCATGAAAGTGGCGTTGAAAGCGTGCAGCTTGCGGTTTTGCGCGCGCACGTGGCCCACTTTGCTGGTGACTTCGAACAGGGCGGCCGAGCGCCCCAGTTCCAGCGCCGCCACGTCGGCGGCAAACTGCAGATGCGTCAGTTCCACCTGCGCCGGCGTGAGCTTTTGCTGCAGCACGTCCTGGCAAAAGGTGAGGAATTTGCCGTAGCGCGCCTGCACCGTGCGCATCACCTGCGTGCCCTGATGGCGTGGCAGCAGCACGCTGGAGACGGCCGCCGAGCAGATGATGCCCAGGCTCACTTCAGCCACGCGCGTGACGGCCAGCGAAAACACCTGCATCGGCTGCTCGATGGCGGGCAAGACGATCATGCAGGCCGTGTAGCCGGCCAGCACGTACACATATGACTGGGCGTTGCGGTGCAGGGCCGAGCCGCTCGTGCACAGGCCCACCCACAGGGCCAGGCCGCCGAACAGCAGCACGGGCTGCTGCGGGAACAGGCCGATCAGGGTCAGCGCGGCCGTGCATCCCAGCAGGGTGCCGCACAGGCGGTAAAAGCTTTTTTCCAGCACCATGCCGCTGCTGGGCAGGGCCAGGATGATGGTGGTGGTCATCGCCGTGCTGGGTGAATCGAGGCCCAGGCGGTAGGCCAGCCACAGGGCGCAGAACGCGGCGATGAGGGTCTTGCCGACGTAGATCCAGCGTTCGCCTTCCGTCGCGCGCCAGTCCTGCAGCGCCAGCGCCAGCCAGCGGGCCGCCCGGGTCAGGGGGCCGTCTATAGGTGTTGTTGCTGTGGCTGGCGTCATCGATAGGCTATCAGTTCTGGTTGTTGAGATTGTTCAAATTGCGCAGCTGGCGCATGTACAGCTTGTCGAGCACTTGCAGCTCTTCTTCCGTAAACCCTTCGTACAGGGCCGACGTTTCCTGGTACACGTCGGGCAGCGCCGTTTCGATCAGCGCGCGGCCCTTGTCGGTCAGCGAGATCATCACGGAGCGGCGGTCACCGGGACGCGTGCCGCGGTGGATCAGGCCGCGCGTTTCCAGGTCGTTGCACACGCGCGTCAGGTTGGCCGGTTTTTCATGGCAGGCCATGCCCAGGGTGCAGGCGTTCGACGTTTCGTCGTCCGTGCCGTACAGCACGGCCAGCACCATGTAGCTGGCATCGACCAGGTCGTGCTTTTTCAGCGCGGCGTTGGTCAGATCCTTCATGCCTTTTTGAATGTGGTACGTCATGCGCAATAAACGCATCAGTTCCATGGGGAAGCCTGGCATGCGCGTGCGGATGTTTTGCAGCCGCTTGGAGGTGGCGTCAAAAGCGGTCATGTCATATTCCTTCATGTGTGAATAAAGTTCCGATTGTATCTTGTTGAGCTAGGGCAATGCCAGGATTGCAAGCTCAGATGCCGCCTCCCAGTGCATTCATCAAGGAAACGTACAGATCGAGCTCGCGTGCCCCATTTTGCGCCTGCTGCTGTTCTTCCGCCAGCAGCGCCACTTGCGTGTTGAGCATGGCGATGGCGTCGCTCATGCCCGCCTTGTACGCCTTTTCCGCCAGGTCGCGCGCGCGCTGCGCCGTGGCCAGCGCCTGCACGGTCAGCTCGTGTTGCCTGGCCAGCGATTGCGCCTTGGTGACGGCATTGGCCACGTCCGACATGGCGTTGATGACGGTGGCGTTGTACTGCTCCACGGCGCCGTCGTACACGGCCGTCTGGCTGCCCAGCTGGGCGCGCAAACGGGCGCCGGCAAAGATGGGCAGGCTCAGCGCGGGCGAGGCGCCGCGGATCTGCGAGTTGGCGTCGAGAAAATGGCTGAAGCCGAAGGCCTGGAAACCGGCGAACGCCACCAGGTTGACGTTCGGGTAGAACTCGGCCTTGGCGGCGTCGATGCGCTGCGCCGCCGCTTCCACTCTCCAGCGCTGGGCGGCGATGTCGGGGCGGCGGCCGATCAGGTCGGCAGGCAGCGCGGCGGGAATGGCCAGCGGCTGGTCCAAGCGCAGCACGGGGCGCGTGAGCGCCGCGCCGGCCGCCGGACCCTTGCCCGCCAGGGCCGCCAGCTGGTTGCGCAGCAGGGCCAGCGATTCGGCCGACTGTTCCAGCTGGCGGCGTCCGGCCGGCAAGGTGGTTTCGATTTGCGCCACGTCAATATCGGTGCCGATGCCGGCCGCCTTGCGCTGGCGCGTGATGTCGAGGATGCGGGCGCGCTGCGCCAGGCTGCGTTCGATCACGTCCTGCAGCTGGAATTCGTACGACAGCTGGATGTAGGTGCGCACCAGGGCCGTTTCCAGCGCCAGACGGGCCATCTGCGATTCGGCCGACGCCATCTGCACGTCGCCCAGGGCCGCGGACAGGGCGGCGCGGTTGCGGCCCCACAGGTCCAGGTCGTACGAGGCCGTGACGGTGGCCTGATTGCGCCACGCGTAATTGCCGGCCAGCGGCGCCGGCGTGCTGCCGTGCTGCGAATACAGTTCGCGGTTGATGGAGATGGCCGCGTCGGCTTGCGGGCGGGTCTTGTCCTCGGCTGCACCGGCCAGCGCCTCGGCCTGGCGCACGCGCGCCTGGGCGCCGCGCAGGGTGGGGCTGTCGGCCAGGGCCTGGTCCATCAAACGGTTCAATTGGGGGTCGTGCAGGTCTTGCCACCATTGCGTGCGCGGCCAGGCGATCGCTGCGCTGGCGGCGGCATCCATGGCCTGGCTCGCCTGCAGTTTATTGGCGTCGAGCATGGCCGATTGCGGCGCGATATGGCCCATGTCGGCGCAAGCGCTCAAGGCAAGGATCAGGCTGGCGGCAAGCAAACGGCGGTGCAGGGACATGCAGGAACTCCGGAAGAAGGTGTTGGGGCGATGCTGACAGCTCGCCGCGGTGAGCGCCGGGAGTGGCCCGGGTGCTGCGCCGCAACTGAGGTGTGTTACTGACTGACTGAAACCGGCTGACTGGTTTCTTATTGCACGACGTGTTTTGCCGTTTGCGCGACGTCAAAGTCCGCTTCCGTTTGCGGGATCAGGCCAGCCTTGCGGGCGGCGTAGAACTCGGCCATGACTTGCTCGCGCGTCACCTGGCTGGCGGCGGTGGCCGGCGTTTTCGGGTAGTCGACTTCGCTGGTGGCGATTTCGCCGGCGTTGCGGGCACGGATGTATTCGGCCGTGACTTGTTCGCGCGACAATTGCTGGCCCGTGGTGGCAGGCGCGGCGCTTTGGGCGAAAGCCGAGGTAGCGGTGGTGATGGCAAACAATGCTGCGATGAGTGATTTGGCTTGCATGATAAGACTCCAAAATGTGCATGATGGCTGGGTGGATGGGCCGGATCGCCACGTACCGGTCGGTTCGGCGGCATGGCGCTGTTGGGCGCCGTGCCGCCGATGAAGCAGTTTCTGGATGAGAAAATGCTTACTTGAATTAACTATAGCAATGAATAGTACATTTGTGAAGTAATTTATGAAAATAATTGTGCGCCGCCGCATTTCCCCCCAGGAAAATGCCGTGCAGGCGTGCGCCGCTGGCCGGGCCAGGGGAGTAAGCTGGTTTTTTTATTAACGGAGGCAGTCATGAGCGGTAGTTCACTCGATCCGGACAATTTGCCCGTCACCCCCGACCGCGTCCTGGGCAGCGGCCACGGCAAGGGCGCGCTGGGCCCCAGCGACAGTTCCGACAGCGGCAGCGACATGCAGGGCGTACCGGGCCAGGACCCGGAAGAGCTCGATAACGACAGCGATGCGGCCGGCACGGGCGAGCGGGCCGGCGTGGAGCCGCGCAATACGGCGCCCGACGGCGGCGACATCGACGTCGACCATGTGGAAAGCACGACGCCCGTGCAGCCAGCAGAGGAGGGTGATGGCGAGCCCAGCGCTTCCCGGACGCCGGCGCCGCGACCCTGATGCCATGGGCTGGCCGCAAATTGCCGCCGCTGTGTCGCCATCAGCGTAAAATGGCGGCAAGGCGGCGTGCGCGCCGCCATGGCCAGCCGGCCTGCACAGGATAGGATGTCAGAGGATGCAAACGCAGATGTCGCAAGAGAAAGAAAAAGACTTGATGTCGATGTACCGCGAGACGCGGCCGCGCGAGTTTTTTGGCGAAAAAAGTAATACCAATCACCTGGCCTGGAGTTTGCTGGTGATGTTGCTGGCGCTGGCGTTCTGGCTCGTCGTGGCCCTGGCTGCAGCGGAAAACCAGCGCTATGCCCTGGAAACGAAGGCGTGCCAGGATCACGTGTTCCCCACGGAAATCGACACGTCCTGCCTGAAACAGGTCAGGTCGCGCGACCACTGGTGGCAGCACGTGGGCCATGCGCTGGTGCGCATGGGCGCCTGAGCCGGCACAAGCAGGCTGAACGATCTGGCTGAACCTGGCGGCGGCCGCGAGGCCGGCGCGGTCATGGAGTGCGGGAGGCGCCATGCCACGCGATCACTCGCGCGAGCAGCCGCAATGGCTGCTGGCGCGCCACAGTGCCTTGACGGCGCGCCAGTTGCTGCGCGCCTATGGCTTGCTATGCCTGTTTTCTCTCGTCATTGCCGCCGCTTTTGCGCTGCGCGGCCTCTGGTACATTCCCGTTTTTTCGTTCCTGGAACTGGGCTTGGTGGCCGCCGCTCTGCTGCATTACCTGCGCCACGCGCGCGACTATGAACATATCGCCCTGCGCGATGGCGAACTGGTCATCGAACAGGTCAGCGCCGGCCACTGTCGGCGCCACCACTTTTCCCCGTGGCGCACGCGCATCGCCGTGCCGCAAGGGCCGCGCCAATTGATACACATCAACGATATGTGTAATGCTGCCCGCCATGTGTCAGTGGGCATCTTCGCCACGCCGGAACGGCGCCGGCAAGTGGCGCAAGAACTATGCGCGCTGCTGCCGCCCTATTTGGGCCCGTAAAACTGGAAAGTCTGTACCGCCAGCAAGGTGGTGGGGAAGCCCGTGATAGTCTTGAATTGCTTGATACCGGTGATCTTGTAGGCGCCGGCCTGGAACTCTTCCCCTTCCGCCCAGCTGTGATCCTTCATGGCAAACTGCAACAGATGCTTGTCGTTATAGCGGTAGCTGAAGATGGTGTAGGCGCCGACGCGGCTGGTGACGACGAAGCTTTCATCCTGTTGGTCGGCGATGAGCAGGATGCCCGGATAGCGCTCGATGCCCGCCTCCTCGTTCTGGATTCTCAGGATCACGTCGGTAAAACTGCATTCCGCGTCGCGGATCTTGTCGCGCTTCGTGGCGATCTTCATCACCTCGTCGTAGCTCTTGTTATGCACGATCGACCATTGCGGCGAGTCGCAATAATTGGCCGCGCGGGCGTTGGCCGCGCAGGACAGCAGCAGGCACGCGGTGATGGCGGTGATGGCGGGGATGGCTTGCATGGAACCTCGTGGTGGATGTTGGACGGCGGCGGCAGTCTACCTGCAGGCTGACGCCGCCACAAGCGCAGTGCGATCCTCAGGTGGCCCGCGACGGACCTTCCCACAGATTGATATGGCCTTCGCGCGCCTGCACGTCGATGGCGGCCAGCTCGTCGGCAGTGAACGACAGTTGCTGCAGCGCGGCCACGTTTTCGCGGATTTGCGCGCTGCTGCTCGCGCCGATCAGGGTCGACGTGACGCGGGGATCGCGCAGCACCCAGGCCAGCGCCATCTGCGCCAGGGTTTGCCCCCGCTGCGCGGCGATCTGGTTCAGGGCGCGCACGCGGGCCAGGTTTTCCGCGCTCAGATGCTGTTGCGTCAGCGAACCGCCGCCGGGACGGTTGACGCGCGCATCCTGCGGCACGCCATCGAGGTACTTGTCGCTGAGCAGCCCCTGCGCCAGCGCCGTGAACGTGATGCAGCCCATGCCTTCCTGCTGCAGGGTGTCGAGCAAGCCGTCTTCCTCGATCCAGCGGTTGAGCATGTTGTAGGCCGGCTGGTGGATCAGACACGGCACTTTCCACTCCTTCAGCAGGGCGGCCGCCTCGGCCGTCTTTTGTGGCGAATACGACGACAGGCCCACGTACAGCGCCTTGCCCTGCTGCACGGCGGTGGCCAGCGCGCCCATGGTTTCTTCCAGCGGCGTGTCGGCGTCGTAACGGTGCGAGTAAAAGATGTCGACATAGTCGAGGCCCAGGCGCTGCAGACTTTGGTCCAGGCTGGCCAGCACGTATTTGCGCGAACCGCCGCCCTGGCCGTACGGTCCCGGCCACATGTCCCAGCCCGCCTTGGTGGAAATGATCAGCTCATCGCGATAGGGCAGAAAATCGTCGCGCAGCAGCTTGCCGAAATTGCTTTCCGCGCTGCCATACGGCGGGCCGTAGTTATTCGCCAGGTCGAAATGCGTGATGCCCAGGTCGAACGCCGTGCGCAGCATGTCGCGCTGCGAAGCCAGATTGTTGCTGTCGCCAAAGTTATGCCACAGTCCCAGGGACAGCAGCGGCAGTTTCAGCCCGCTGCGCCCGCAAGTGCGGTATTGCATGCTGTCGTAGCGGTTCTCGGCGGCGTGGTAGGTCATGGCATCTCCCGGTTGAATGAAGCGCTTATTTTCGCGCAAAATCAAGGTCCGTGTGCGTGCGCCGTGCGCGTGGCCGCACGCGCCTTACAATAAGTGTTGAGGAGTCTCGCAAGGAGTAGTCATGGAAATCGAATTGAAACTGTTGCTGGCACAGCAGGATGTATCGCGTTTGCGCGCGCACCCGCTGCTGGCGCACTCCACGCAAGGTGCGCCGCAACTGCTGCGGATGCACGATATCTATGTCGATACGCCCGATCTGCAGCTGTGCCGACACCAGGCGGGCTTGCGCGTGCGCCAGGTGGACGGACGCTGGGTGCAAACCCTGAAGGCGGGCGGCACCGTCAGCGGCGGCTTGCACAGCCGCCACGAATGGGAAGGCGAGGTGCCGGGGCCGCAACCGGACCTGGCCGCGCTCGACTCGGCCATCGGCCGCAAGCAGCCCATCCGCGCGCTGCTGCGCCAGGACGCCATCCGCGGCGCCTTGCAGCCCGTGTTTACCACGCGCATGGAGCGCACCGTATGGCAGTTGCGCACGCCGCAGGGCGACGAGATCGAATGCGTGCTGGACCAGGGTGTCATTGAAAGCGGCGCGGATGGCGCCGCGCGCAGCGTGCCCGTCAGCGAGATCGAGCTGGAATTGAAGCAGGGGCAGGCGTCCAGCCTGTTCGACGTGGCGCTGGCCCTGCTGCAGGACGTGCCGCTGCAGCTGGGCCACATGAGCAAGGCGGAACGCGGTTACCGCCTCGCGGCGTCACAGCCTCTGCAGGCGGTGAAGGCCCAGCCCCTGGCGCTGGACGCGGCCATGTCGGTGGAGCAGGTGTTCCTGGCCATCGCCGGCAATTGCCTCGAGCAAGTCAGCGGCAACCAGGATGGCGTGGCAGGGGGCGAGGACGTGGAAAGCGTGCACCAGATGCGCGTGGGCCTGCGCCGGTTGCGCTCGGCGCTGGGCATGTTCAAGTCCCTGCTGGCGCTGCCGGATGCCTTGAAGGACGAACTCGAGTGGCTGGGCGGCGCGCTGGGCGAGGCGCGCGACTGGGATGTGTTGGCGGGCAATACTCTGGCGCAGCTCGACGGCGCGGCGGCCGCGGATGCGTCGGCGCTGGCGGAGGCGGCGCACGCGCAGGCGCGCCTCAAGCACGAATTGGCGGCCCAGGCCGTCACTTCGGCGCGCTACACGGCCTGCATGCTGGGCTTGCAGCGCTGGCTGCAGGCGCGCGCCTGGCGCGACAGCTGTTCCGTGCGCCAATTGCGGCGCCTGGACGCGCACGTTTCGCCGTTTGCCCGAGCGACCCTGCGCAAGGACCAGCGCCGCCTGATGCAGCGCGGCAAGCGCCTGCTGCATGCCACGCCGCAGCAGCGCCACCGGGTGCGCATCGCGGCCAAGAAGACGCGCTATGCGACGGAATTTTTTGCCTCGCTGTTTGCGGGCCGGGCCGTGAAACCGTATGTGGGGCGGCTGTCGGCGTTGCAGGATGAACTGGGCTGGCTCAACGATGTGCAAGTGGCCGACCGGCTGCTGCGGCAATTGCCCGAAGTTCAGACTGGCCAGGCCGGCCAGGCTGAACAGTTCGCCCAGGACGGATTACGGCTGCATGCGGCCTTCGTGCGCGGCTACTTGGCGGCGCGCGCGCAGGCGCAGGGCAGCGATGGCCGCATGCACAAGGCCTGGCGGCGCTTCAAGGCGGCCCGCTTGCCGGCCTGAACACGGCTAGGCCAGCGGACGTTGCAACTGGCGCTCGAGGATGGCCAGCGGCGACTTGTGCGGTGCTGCCATGGCGCGCACGGGCAGCAGCCAGGTTTGCTCCAGTGCATGCTGTCCCCGCAGGGCCGCGTGCGATACGGCGTCGCTGAAGACGATCCACGTCTGGCCCGGCGCGAACGCATGCGTGTGCTGTTCCACCTGCGCCTGGTAACCGAGGTCGGCCTTCATGGCGTCGTGCAGCTGCAGCATGTAGTGATCGTAGGCCGTGCGCCGCGACTTGGTGACGCGCAGCCATTGCAGCAGGGCCGCCAGCACGGGTTGCGGACGCTTCGCGACGGGCAAGAAATGCTGCGCCACCTGCTCGAATGGCGCGCCCAGTTTCCACACGCGGGGCGCATCGCGCGGATGGATGTTGGTGAAGACGCGCAGGATGCGCCGGCCCTGCGTGGGCGAGGAGGGAAAACTGTCGACGTGCAGGCGCGTATCGTCCTTGCGCCAGGAAGTCACGCGGCCGGCGATTTCCACGGGACGAAAGCTGCCCTTGCCTTGCTGCAGATGGGGAGAGTAGCCGGGCAGCAAGCCGGCCAGCAAGCGCTGCGTGTGCCGCGCATAGCGCTGCATCAGCGCGGCCAGCAGCGCCGTATCGCAGGCATCGCCGTGGCCGCGCACGCCGCGCGCCGGTTCCCAGCTGATGTTCTTGGCGCTGCTGGCGCTGCCCACAGCGCCGTTCAGCAGCGCATGTTCTTCCTGTCGCAGGGGAAAGCCCAGCGCGGGCAACAGCAGCACTTGCCCATCTTCCAGTGCCTGCTGCGCCGCCGCCTGCTGCGCGGCGCTGCCGCGGGCGTCCCACCGGTCCAGGGAAATATCGATGAGTTTGCTCATGGCACAAACGGGTAAAACATCGGAGCGGCCAGTATGGGCGCTTGCCGCCCGCTTCCGTTTGCGCTGGCGCAGATTCAGTTCACAGTTTGCTGTTCTGGCAGCCGGCACTAGCGCATTCGCGCACGCGGTCCTGCAGGAATTGCGCACGTTCGATGGTGGTTTGGGTGGCGCAATCGAGGTTCACATAGAAGCCCGACGATTCGCGCTTGGAGCAATTCTGGTTGCGGTTGGCTATCCACGCCAGTTGGCCCGATTTCAGCTTTTGCTTGCCGCTGGCATCGAGCTGGGAGCTAAGTTTCTTGTAGTTGGCGTTGAGTTCCTTTTCCGCTTCCTGGTACACCTTGTTGAGGCAGTACAGGCCGTCGAAGTCGTTGCGCGGCGTGTCGCAAGCCGAGTTGGCGAAGGCGGAACCGGAGGCAAACATGAGCAGGGCAAGCAGGCATTTTTTCATGGCGGGCTTTCAGAAAGTGGTGGGAGCCGGATCGGCGAGCAAGGCAGCGCTCTTGCGCATCCTACAACACTTCCCTTCCAGCGCCGTCAGTAAGCCAGGCGGCCCGGCACGCTCACTTCGATCTGCGTGCCGGCGCCGGGCCGGCTGTCGATGCGCAGGCTGGCCGCGATGCCGGCGGCGCGCTCGCGCATGCCGACCAGGCCCCAGTGGCCGGGCCGCTGGCCCGTTTGCGCCACGGCGTCATCGAGGCCGCAGCCGTCGTCGCGCACGCGCAGGGTGAACGCATGGTCCGCATAGTCGAGTTCCAGCACGATGTTGGCCGCCTCGGCATAGCGGGAGGCGTTGAACAGCGCTTCGCGCGCGATCGCATAGATTTCGTCATGCACGCGCGGCTGCAGGCGCCGGCAGGTGCCGCTCACGTGCACCGTGAACGCGTGCGCGCGGTGCTCTGCCAGGCCCTTGCCGAATTGCTGCAGCGCCAGGCGCAGTTCGTCCGGTTCGGCCGAGGCGCGCAAGTCCATGATCTGGTCGCGGCCTTCGATCAGCAACTGGTCGGCCAGGTTGAGGGTGCCGTCGAGGCGCGCCCGTTCGCGCGTGCCCTTGGGCAGCATGTCCGCATGCGCATGGAACGACAGGATCAGGCCCTGTACGCTTTGCAGCAGGGTGTCGTGCAGCGAACGGGCGATGCGCGAGCGTTCGGCCAGGCGCTCCTGCAAGCGTTCCTGCAGCCGTTCCTGCATGTTGCGCGTCAGGTGGCGGATGCGCAGCACATAGCCGCCATACAGCAGCAGCGCGGCGCCCAGCGCCAGCAGCACGACGAACCACGGCGTTTGCACGAAGGCGGGCGCGATGACGATGTCCAGCCCTGTCCCCTGCGTGTTCCACACGCCGTCTTCGTTGGCGGCCGTGACCTCGAAGCGGTAGCTGCCGGGTGCAAGGTTAGTGTAGTACGCTTCGCGGCGGCCGACCGCTTCCTGCCAGCCCGCGTCCACGCCCGCCAGTTTGTAGCGCAGGCGCACGCGTTCCGGCATCGACAGGCTCAGGGCCGTGAAGCCGATCTGCAGGGTCTTGCTGCCCTGCGGCAGGTGCTGCGGCTTGCCATCGTCCAGCGCGTAGCGCACGCCATTGGCCAGCAGGCTGTGGATCTGCACGGGCGGCACCAGGGCGTTGCGGCGGATGTGCAGCGGGTCGAGCATGCCGATGGTGGCCGAGGTGGAAAACCACAGCTTGCCATCGGGCGCATGGATCAGTGACGGCACGGGGCGCAGCTGCGAGGCATGGCCCTGCAAGCCGTCGAGCGCGTCGAAGCGTTCCGAGGTAACAGCGCTGCCGTCGCGCATCCACGCGGCCAGGCTGGCGGCGCCGATATGGTCGATGCCGTCCGCGCCATGCAGCCACAGGTCGCCGTCCGGCAGGCGCACGATGCCCGACACGCCGCGAAACGCTGCGCCGCGCGCGCCGCGCAAGGTGTGGAAGCGGCCGGCGCGGTACAGGGCCACGCCGTTTTCGCCGCCGGCCCACATCGCGTCGCCATCGCGGTACAGCTGCAGCACGGTGCCCACTTGCAGGCCCTCGGGCGCGCCGAGCCGCTTCACGGCGCCCGCGCGCTGGCCGTCGGCCACCAGGCTGACGGTATTGTCGGCATGGCCCAGCCAGACGGTGCCGGCGCCATCCATCGCCATGGCCGTCGTCAGCACCGTCGGCAGGCCGGACAGGCCGCCGTTGGCGATCCATTTTCCTTCGCTCAGGCGAAACAGGCCGCCGCCGGAAAACGAGGCCCACAGGGCCCCCGAGCGGTCTTGCTGCAGCGCCTGCGGATCGAGTCCCTGCACGGGCGTCGCCACGCGCGTCATGGTTCCGTTGCGCGCGCGATGGTGGAGTTCCTGCTCGTTGCCCAGCCACAGCGTGCCGTCGGGCGCCCAGTGACTGGCCGCCAGCGCCCCCTTCAAGATCACTTTTTTCATGCCATCGGCCGTAAAGCTGCGCACGTCGCTCACGTAGTCGCCGATCCACACATCGCCGTCGGGCCCCGGCAGCATGCCGGGATGGTCGAAGGGCACGGCAACGGCCAGGGTCTTCAGGCGGTTCGGCCGCAGCCGGTCCAGGCCCGTCGAGGTGCCGAACCACAGATTGCCTTCGCGGTCCTGGAACGACGTTTGCGGCAGCGGGCCGCTGATGCCGTTCTGGCGCGTCAGACGCTGGGCTGGCAGGCTGGGGCCGGAAGGCTCGAACTTGCGTTCGATGCCGTCGGGCTGCATCAGCCACATGGTGCCGGCACGGTCGAAACGGATGCTGTTACCCCTGGCGTCGGGCCGGATGGGCGCATCGCCGCGCGGCGCGCTGGTGCGCACGCGATAGTAATTGCTTTGCGCATCGACGGCCCAGATGGCGCCGTCGGGCGCTTCATCCATGCCGGTGAGGATTGTGCGCGGCCAGGCATGGGAAAAATGCGTCTCGCCCGGCCTGCGGAAATAGGCGCCAAGCATGGTGCCCACCCACTGCGTGCCGTCGCGCGCGAACAGGATCTGGTAGACGCGCTTGTCGGGCAGGCCCACGTTGGCCGCTTGCGCAACAAAACGGTCCGCGCCGGGCGCAAGGCGCGCCGCGCCATCGCGCGTGCCGACCCAGATGGCGCCGTCGGGCGCTACCTCGATATGGAACACGGCGCCCGGCGGCAAGCCGTCCGCTTCGCGGTAGGTGCGCACGCCATCCTTGCGAAAGACGCTGACGCCGCCGAGGCGGTAGCCGACCCACACGGCGCCGTCCGCCGGCGTGGCCAGGCCCAGCACATTGCTCGACGGCAGGCGGTGGCCGTACACGCTGTCGACCCTGTCGAAGCGCACGCCATCGTAGCGGTACAAGCCGGTGGCCGTCGCGATCCACAGCCAGCCATCCTTGCCCTGGGCGAATTTCAGCACATCGACGGGCGCGCCTTGCAAGGCGCCCCAGGCATTGTGGGTATAGTCGGACAGCAGGGGCGATGGGGCGGCAGCGCACGCGTGCAGGTGGCACGCCAGCAGGGGCAAGATCAACAGGCGGCGCAGCAGGCGAGCGGACATCGGGGCAGGGGGAGATAGCGGTGGCGGGGCAGTGATTGTAGCGCAGCGCCGTGCTTTTCAGCAGGCAAAAAAAAGCCTGCGCGGGTGGCGCAGGCTTCTTTTCGCCCTACGTTGACAGGAACTGGCGCTTACGCGAAGTTCTTGGCAACGAAGTCCCAGTTGACCAGGCCCCAGAACGTTTCCACGTACTTGGCGCGCAGGTTGCGGTAGTCGATGTAGTAGGCGTGTTCCCAGACGTCGCAGGTCAGCAGCGGCTTGTCGCCGGTAGTCAGCGGGCAGCCGGCGTTCGAGGTGTTGACGATGTCGACGGAACCGTCGGCTTTTTGCACCAGCCAGGTCCAGCCCGAACCGAAGTTGCCCACGCACGACTTGGTGAATTCTTCCTTGAACTTGTCGAACGACGACCATTTGGCGTTGATCGCGTCAGCCACGGCACCCGCAGGCGCGCCGCCGCCGGCCGGCTTCATGCCGTTCCAGTAGAAGGTGTGGTTCCATACCTGGGCTGCATTGTTGAAGATGCCGCCCGACGATTTCTTGATGATCTCTTCCAGCGACAGGTTCTCGAACTCGGTACCCTTGATCAGGTTGTTCAAGTTGGTGACATACGCCTGGTGATGCTTGGCATAGTGGTATTCCAGGGTTTCTTTCGAAATATGCGGCGCCAGAGCGTCCATTTCATACGGCAGTGGTGGCAGAGTATGTTCCATGTGATGTCCCTTTGTGGTGAGTGTTCGGAGTCTTCCAGCCTGAGGCCGGAGGGTTGAGCCAAGCTTGCTTGAAGCAGGCATTCTTGCTGAACGAGCCACTATTGTAAAGCGGATGCGCCATTGCTGCAGATTCCGGCACGCGTCGCGGATGCCTTTGGCGTAGTGATTCTCGTTCAGCCTGAATCGGGCGGAAAAGTTCCCAGCCGCAAGCCTTAACGGATGCGTCGGGTGGTCTCGCGAACGATCAGTTCCAGCGGTGGAATGGCCGCCTGCACGGCTTCGCCATTGATCAGTCCCAGCAGCGCTTCCGTGGCAATGCGGCCGATGTCGTACAGGGGCTGGTGGATGGTCGTCAGCGGCGGCGTCGTGTAGGACGAGCCGGGCAAGTCATCGAAACCGACGAGCGAGATATCGTCGGGCACGCGGATGCCCTTGCGGTACAGGCACAGGCGCACGCCGTAGGCGGACAGGTCGTTGGCGGCGAAGACGGCGCTGAATTGCTGCTGCGTATCGAACAGATGGTTCATGGCCAGCATCCCGCTTGCCTCGTGGAAATCGCCTTCCACCATCAGCTTCGGGTCGATGGCGATGTCCGCTTCGCGCAGCGCGCGCTGGTAGCCCGTCAGGCGCTCGGCCGCATCCGTGTTGTTGGCGGGGCCGGCCACGAAGGCGATGCGGCGGTGGCCCAGTTCCACCAGGTGGCGCACGGCCAGGTAGGCGCCGTATTCGTTGTCGAGCTTGAAGCCGATGGCGCTTTTCGTGGCCAGCAGGCGGCCCGTCGAGACGATGGGCCGCTGCTGCGAGAAATCGAGTACGCTCTCGTCCGAAATGCGCCCCGACAGCAGAATGATGCCATCGACCTTTCTCGCCAGCAGCAAACGGATGCGGTCCGCCTCTTCCTGCGCATTCCAGTGCCCGCTGACGATGACGGACGCATAGCCCGTGTCCTTTAAGCCGTCGTCCACGCCGCGCAGGCTTTCGTCGAAGAAGGGGCTGGAAATATCCTGCACCACGATGCCGATGGTCATCGAGCGGCCCTTCTTCAGACCCTGGGCCATCTGGTTCGGCGCGAATTTCATGTGTGCGATGGCCGCCAGCACGGCGTCGCGCTTGTCGTCGGACACCCTGGCCGTGCCATTGAGGATGCGCGAGACGGTGCTGGGCGACACGCCGGCCTGGCGGGCCACGTCGAGCAGGGTGGAAGGGGGAGCAGCGTGGGCGCTATCGTTCAAGGTGATTCCTGGGTATCAAGATGGCTGGTTCTCAGTGCTCTGAAAACCTTTTCATCGAAAGATTACCATAAATGGCTACAGGGGCGTCGGTCGGGGTAGTCGGCGTAGGTCGGGTTAGCCCGCAGGGCGTAAGCCGATACCGCGCAGCCAACAATGCCTCGGACCATGCCTCTGGCGCCAACAATGTTGTCGGATTACGCGCTCACGCGCTAATCCGACCTACGCTTGAAAACGTTTTCACGAAAAACAACAGCATCTTGAAATGGCGGATTTTTGCGTCATTTCATAGGAGAACACGCGCTCCGGCATCCATCTCGCCACGCTGCCCTCAATAAAAATGACAACTTTTTCGGTTGACTTGATTTTCTTTGCGGTGTTAAATGGACACATGTTGTGAAAACGTTTTCAAGATAGAAGACGCTCAATAAACGGAGATGAAATAATGAAGTCAAGCATCCTTGGCGCCGCCCCTCTGGCGGCGCTGACCCTGGCCTTTGGCGTGGCCGCCGCACCTGCAGCCGTCCCGCCGGCCGTCTCGCAGGCCGCACCGTTGCCGGCGCTGGCCCCGGCCACGATTACCGTCGCCTCCTTCCCCGACCTGGACCGCGCCGTGAAAACGGCCTTGCCCCTGTGGGAAAAGCTGTATCCGCAAGTGAAGGTCAAGCTGGTCAGCCTGCAGATCGACGACCACCATAACTCGATGACGACGGCGCTGGCGGCCGGTGCGCGCCTGCCCGACGTGATGGCCATCGACTTCCGCTATGTGGGCAGCTTCGCCGAATCGAAGGGCATGGAAGATTTGCTGCAGCCGCCATACGGGGCAGGGCAGTACCGCACCCAGTTCGTGCCGTTCACCTTCGTGCAGGCGACCAGTTCGCGCGGCACCCTGGGCGCCATGCCGGCCGACCTGGGACCTGGCACCTTGTTCTACCGCAAGGACCTGATGGACAAGGCGGGCATCAAGGAAAGCGATTTGACGCAATCGTGGGAGTCGTATATCGCGGCCGGCAAGAAACTCAAGGCTGCCACCGGCACCTATCTGCTGGCCGGCGCCAGCGACCTGGCCGACATCGTCATCCGCGCCAACCTGAAAGATGGCGAAGGCATCTATTTTGGCGACAAGGGCCAGGTGCTGGTCGATTCGCCCCGCTTCGTCAAAGCCTTCGAACTGGCCAAGGCGGCGCGGGTCGCCGGCATCGATGCGCGCACCGTGGCCTGGACGGGAGAGTGGGCCGAAGGCTTCAAGCGCGACAAGGTGGCCAGCCAGATGATGGGTTCGTGGCTCAGCGGCCACCTGACCAAGTGGCTGGCGCCCGATTCCAAAGGCCAGTGGCGCGCGGCGAACCTGCCGGCCGGCGCGCTGGCGTCCTACGGCGGCTCTTTCTATGGCATCCCGAAAAAGGCGGCGAATAAAACCCAGGCCTGGGAATTCATCAAGTTCATGACCGTGAACAAGGATATCCAGCTGCACTCGCTCAAAGAGATCGGCGCCTTCCCGGCCCTCAAGGCCGCGTATGCGGACCCGATGATGGACGAGCCGCAGCCGTATTTCGGCGGCCAGAAGACGCGCCTGCTGGCGCGCGACACGGCGGCGAAAATCCCCGTCATCCGCGTCGACAAGTTCGACGCCGTGGCGCGCGACATCGTCAACATGGAACTGGAAAGCGTGCTGGCGCAAAACAAGGATATCAAGACGGCGCTGGCCGACGCCAAGGCCCTGATCACCCACCGCGCGCGGCGCTAGGAGCAGCATGACTACCTCCATGCCTTGTACCGATGGCGCGCCCGCTGCTGCTGCGGCGCGGCCCGCCAGGAAACGCTACAACATGAAGAAGTGGGCGCCGTATATTTTCATCAGCCCCTTCTTCATCCTGTTCGCCGTCTTCAGCCTGTTCCCGCTGCTGTTTTCCATCTATCTGTCGTTCAACCAGTGGGAAGCGGCCAGCGGCGTGGAAGCCATGCAGTGGGTGGGCCTGGACAACTACAAGTACGCCTTGAGCGACCCGTGGTTTTTACGCTCGCTGGGCAATACCGTCTGGCTGGCGCTGGCCTCGGGCGTGCCGCAGCACCTGGTCGCCATTCCGCTGGCAGCCTTCATCCACAACAGCTTCAAGCGCTCGCGCAACCTGGTGATCGGCATTTACTTTTTACCGTTCATCACGTCCAGCGTGGCCATCGCCATGGTCTTCAACACTCTGTTCTCGCGCGACTATGGCCAGATCAATGTGCTGATCCAATGGTGCGCCAGCCTGCCGTTAATCGGTGGCCTGTTCCCGGCCGAATCGATCGACTGGCTGGGCAGCTCGCTGTTCATCAAGCCGGCCGTCGCCTTCGTGATTTTCTGGCGCTACCTGGGCTGGAACCTGGTGCTGTATCTGTCCGCGTTGCAGGTGATACCCAAGGATCTGTACGAGGCGGCCACCATCGACGGCGCGTCGAAACGCCAGCAGTTCTGGTACATCACCTTGCCGCAGCTGCGTCCGATGATCTACCTGGCCGTGACACTCACCATCATGGGCAACCTGCAGCTGTTCGAGGAACCGTTCGTGCTGGTGGCTGAGTCGAGCGGCGTGAGCCAGTCCGTGATGACGACGGCCATCTTCGTCTACAAGACGGCGTTTTCCTCGGGCGACTTCGGCACGGCGTCGGCCATTTCCTGGCTGCTGTTCCTGATCATCGCCAGCACCACCTGGGTCAATAACCGCATTTTCAGCCGCAATGAACGCAAGGAGGTCCGATGAAAACCACCCGCTGGACGGCCTACGCCATGGTGGCCATCGGCGCCCTGATCATGGTCTCGCCGTTCTACTTCATGTTCGTCTTCGCCACGCACACGAGCGCCGAGATTTACAGCCTGCCGCCGCCGCGCTGGTTCGGCACGGCCCTGCTCAACAACCTGGAATTGCTGCAGGAGCGCCTGCCGTTCTGGCGCAATATCGGCATCAGCCTGTACGTGGCGCTGATGACGACGGCGCTGACCTTGTTCTTTTGTTCGCTGGGCGGCTATGCGTTTGCCATGTACGAGTTCCGCTTCAAGCGGCCCTTGTTCACCCTGGTGATGGCGTCGATGATCATCCCCTCGTTCATGAACATGATCCCGACCTTCATGCTGATGGATTTCCTCGGATGGCTGGACCAGCCGCGCGCCCTGTACGTGCCGGGAGCGGCCGGCGCGCTGGGGATTTTCCTGATGCGCCAGTACATCGGCACGGCGATCCCGAAGGATTTGATCGAGGCGGCGCGCATCGACGGCTGTGGCGAATTCGCCATCTACTGGCGGGTCGTGCTGCCGCTGATCGGCCCCGCCATGGGCACCCTGGGCCTGATCACCTTCATCAACTCGTGGAACAATTTCATCACGCCGCTGGTCGTCATGCGCTCGGTCGAAAACTATACGATCCCGCTGGCCCTGCGCAG